>JALSKP010000827.1 GCA_026988815.1 Myxococcales bacterium
GCGGGAAATAGGCGTCTTCGAATGAGACGTTGGCGTGTGAAAGATCGTCCAACATGCCGTGAAGCAAAGAGCCAAAGACGAGAGGGCGGCTTGGCGCTCCCATGTCACGCAGATCCACGAAGTAACGACTCACACATCCTTCGGCCTTTAGAATATCGGTCACCGATACCAGCCAATGGGGCTCAAGAACTGGAAGGGTCGAGTTGGATGCGCTGAGGAAACGCTCGCCGGCCTTGTTAAATATTTCTTTGGCTTGAAGTAAATTCACTTCCGCGCCTTCCCAAATTGACTTGATGGAGTCAAAGACTTGCTCGTCTTTTCCTTCGTAGAAGAAGGTGCCCACACGCTCGCTGCCGGTATAATTCCCCTCGTCATCTGCGTTTGGATAGTGGAGGAAAAATTTTATTCCTTTGCCAAATTTTTCACTTTCTAGATGCTCAATGCTTCCTACTTTTCCGAAGTATAGATCGCTATGGGTGCCCTCGGTGTGTTGTCCTTCCCTTAACCGGGGAGGCGTGGTGACTTTTAAAAGTTCGGAAACGCTTTCGCTTCGATCCTTTGGCGATTGTGCCAGAGCACGTTTTAATCCGTCGATGGCAAAACCGGGAACACCGTCAAAGGAGCTTTCAGATTTAGTAACCAGATGTACTAAAAGGTGGGCAAGGCTCCAGACATCGCTCTGAAAGGTTGGTTTACGATCTAGACCCTCCTTGATCATTCCATCTGTTGAAAATTCTGGAGGTAGATAATTGATAACCTCGAGGGGATACCTGTCGGCGATCCAGCACCCGGGATTCAAAGAACATAAACGTCGTAGATGAGGATCAAACCAAATGGAAAATAGCGAAAGATTCCCAACAATAACGCCGCGTTTGTGGGCGCGCAGAACAGCTTCGGTCAGCGGTCGCCAGACGTCAAGGGCCTCGCTCCAAGACATACGAGGAGTGGGTTCAAGGTAGAGGTTCTGTCCGGCGGCTGCTTCGCTTGCAATCCAAATATCGTTTTCGTGAAGGGTCCAAAAGCCGGCAGTGTTGAAGTGGAGTCCCTCGATTTTATTTGAACGTTTTAAGAGCGCCGCGGTGAGCAACATATTGGGCGCTTTTTCAAGGCGATGCACCCACCATTTTGTTTCCAACTCAGGATGGAGAGTTCTTCCTTCGATTTCCCAAATAGGGCCGTTGGGGAGAACGATGTCGGGAGTAAGATTGATTTTTTCTGGAATTTTGAACAAGATTTAAACACGATGAAAGAAGAGCAAAGAAGGGTGAGAGCTTCTTAGTGGAATGTACTTGTTTCTACAAAGGCTGAGCCGGAATTATCTATTTATGACGATCTTCGAGAACCTTGAGTCCTTCCATAAAAATTTCTGAGGTCAGGGCGTTAAAATGGGTGGGCGTTTTTTTCGAAAAGTTGTCTACGAGCGCCTCAACACGGTTGAGTACATCGCGTCCAAGGGCAACGGAAATCTCCAATCCGTCTCGACTTGGAGAGCACTCGGTTTGAATTTGCAATTTTTTTATATCAGCAATGGAGATTTTAGTGGTCTTTGATAACTGGTCATCTTCTTCATTCATTTTATGCTCGCTACTTTTTTGATTTCGTTTTTTTGCTTTTTTTAGACCTTGTTTGGCTACCTTTTGTCGGCAATTTTACGGGATCTTTTTTCTTTCCCTTCGCAGCGGTGGGTGAGCCTTTAAACTTGGTTTTACTCATTCTCCCAGAAATTGTGAAACCGTACCAGTCCTTGTTTTTACCTTTTCTGAATTGCGCGATATTGAGAACGGCACTTAACTTATTTTTCTTAACGAAGGTTTGGTCGAGTTGAAGTCTCATTTTTAGATTCGCAGAATCTGAACGTCCGCCGCCGGTTTCTAAGTAACCCCAAAACTCCCCACGAAGATCTCTTCCACTTATGCCGACTTCGCTGAATTCAATCAGCGACTTTTTCGAGGAAATATTTTTTATTTTAAAGTTCATTTTGACGTTGCCAAAATTGGATTGCGGAACTTCAAGGTAGGCCATCGGTAATTTCTCGACTTTTACATCAGCGGGACCAACGGTAATTTTCGACCCTCTTAGATTAATTTCGCCCCCGATTGGAAGGCCTTTATCGTTGACTAAAATCTCGCCGCCGCCGTCTAAGGTGCCAAAGAAAGGTAGACCGAGATAGGCTTTTAGAGGGCCGGTTTTTGAAAGGTCGAGTTCATCAAAGGAAACTTCAATCAGGTTTCCAGAGAGTTTCTTCGTTGCGTAAATATCGATATCGCCGCCACCCACATCAATCTGAGCTTTGACGGCAAGGCCAAAATTGAAAATAGATTTGATGGGTGCTAGACGTAGGCCGATGGATGGAAAGAAAGCTTTCATCGGAAGTGGAGCGCCCGGTTGGGGCTCTGGTGCTTTTTCATCCACACGCTCTTTGATCGTCAACCCGATGAGTTCCACGCCCGAAAAGCGCCAGACGTCCACATCGTCAATCTTGACTTTATATTTTGGACCAACGGCTTTCTGAATTTGTACCGCCGCGATTTCTTTGATCTGAGTATCGGGAAAACTAAGGGCCATCGCGACAACAAAAACGACAAAGAAAAATAGAAGATAAAGTGGATAACGTACGAGGCGTTTTTCGAGACTAATCATCACCCTTCCTCTATGGCTTTACTAAATGTGGATACGATAATGGTTGCCTTGACTTGGTTGTCTTTCTTACCACGCTTTCGAATATCTAAGCGTTGAATGAAAACGGGCTCTCGAGATTTTTCGATAGCGTCTAAAAAGTTCACCAGATTATCCATATTGGTTTTGGAGACTTTGGCCGTCAGGCGATGTTCGGTGATGATGGGCCCACTATTGCTTTCGTTTGAAAAAGGGATTTCTTTTTCATCGTAGCTGCCTACTTTGACGTCTTCTTTTTCGGCAAACTTGGCGACAAAGGAGGTTAGTTTAATTCTATTTTCGACGAGCATATCATCCGTAAATTTCTTATGACTGTCTGTATTTTTGGAGGAATTCTTTTTCTCCAAATATCCAGGACCTTCGGTCGAAATCAACTCCAGGGCTTTTTGATATCGCTCGGTTTCCGCGTCGATGGAATCGAGGCTTTGCGTGAGGAAAAATCCGACAAAAACAGTCAGGATACAAAATACGAAAATGGCCAAGTAAGAGAGTTGGTTTTTATCCTTTTCGGACATGTTCTCGAGGAACCCTTTTTTATCTTCCATTAGGAGCACCCACTTATAATCTGGATATCAAATTTTGCTTCATCGTTTTTCACACGTGTTGCACCAGGAGTAACCTTTTTCAAACACTCAATCTGGCGAAGATCGCTCACGATTCTATCCACAGCTTGGGCATCTGTTGTCGTTCCGTTGAACTGCATTATTTTCCGCGGTAGGTCGACCTCAATGCGACGTAAATCTAATTTTACTTCTGTTGAAACGGAGTGGGATAACTCATATAAAAGTTCGTATGCGCTTACTTTCGGAATGTAACTCTGCGCGCCGACTTCGCCTTCGGAGAGCGCCGCTCGAACTTTTTTCACGGACATCGTTGATTTCCCAAACAGCTTTTTAGATTCCTTTGCGAGAACCGACTTCATGGCGTCGCGTCGGGCCTCATGCGCCATTTTCTGAAGAATAAAAATACCGACGAGGAAGACAATCATGATTCCGGCGAAAATACCAAAGCGGATAAGGCGCTTGCGGATGACTGAACCTCCGCCGGTATATTTCAATTCGCCTTGGCGTAGATTGGGATTATTTGCTCTTGTTTTTTCGTTCTTTCCGCATTCGACGAGCGCGGCAACCATGACCAGTTCGCCTGCGTCATCGTCTGGAAGATCGGAGTGGAAACGTCTGGTTTTTACGCTTAACTCGCTTGAAAAATAACGTTCGATGTTTTTGATTCGACTTGTGCCGCCGCACAACAGTATGGACGAAATTTCGGTTCCGGAAGTGGAGTAGATGCCTTGTAGAGATCGTCTCACATCTCTCAAAATCGGAGCCAAACCTTCGACGATTGTCGCCGATACTAAACGCGTTTGATCGTTGAGCGAGAGATCGTTTTTATCAACGATTGCGGCAAATTTCTGCTTTATTTTTTCGGACTCGCTGTAGGTTTGCCCAAAACGCTGGGCGATCAAGGAAGTGATTTTATCTCCTCCACTACGAATCGAACGTGCAAGAATAGGGTGACCTTTATGGAGAACGGTGAAGGTGGAACTTTCGTGTCCAATATCGAGGTAGCCAACCACATCATCGGTGGGATAGCGCGTGGCAACGTAGGTGGCCAAGGACAGTGAAGGTACGGCGATCATTGCGGGATCGATATTGAGATCTTTTAGTTCTTCTAAGAAATGTTGGATTTCTTTTTTCCGAGAAAACCCAACCACGGCTTCTGAGGGAGAGCTTGCGTTTTCGGAGGGGGAATCGAAAGCAAGAAAATCGAAGACCATGTGTTTGGCGTCTAAGGGCAGTTTATCTGCCAGGAGATGAGGAATAACGCTTGCCACTTTTTGATGATCGGAAAAGGGAACGTCCAAACGCAAGGTTGCCGAAATAGCGTCCGGTGCATTCAGGTAAATCTCGCTATGGATGGACTCACTTAGGAGTTCACGGAGTTCTTCATGCCAAGAAGGCGGGGCCTCTTCGAGCTCGCCTTCTTGTTTCGAATCGGTATTGGAGTCTTGTGTGTTTTCGTTTTCCTCTTGTAATTCCCGTCGAATACGATCAACGGATGTGATAACGTCCTCTCGGATATTATATTTTATAACTTTGATTTCGTAGGTGCCAAAATCAATGCCGATAATTTTTTTAGTAGCCATATTTACAATTCCTGCCAAAACATAATTCGCCCTTTGGGCATATCGTCCAATGTCTTTTTGCGTTCTGCTTTGATTTCTTTAATGCGTTCATTATCTGTTTCGCTTTCTAAAAGCAAAGCCTCGCTGGGAACCCGTCGTACAGGTCGACCGAAGTCAACCACCGCTTCGATGGTGGTTTCTGTAGAACCATATTTTCCGGTAGAGAATATACGATACACCTTTGGTGTTTTTACGGTGACCGATTTCATAAGCCCCGACTTCTTAAACTTGACCGTAAAGGGGACAAATTTCGGATCGATGGGATCGATTGCCATCGCCGGATTTGCGAGAACGAGTTGTTGATAGAGAGGGGAATGCTGTAAAAACTGAGCCATCAATTGTGGATCTTTTCTGAGATCTTTAATGTATCTTGGAAGTTGACTCACACTCAAAAACGCCACTGGTTGGCCCTTTTTTGCGGAGGGCAATAGCCTCGCATTTGAGGTACCAACATAGGCTAGAAGAACCGTGAAGGGGTTTTCGAAAAAGGTTTTGATACCTTCAAGGGCCATGGACAACCATAATACTTGATTTGCGATTTGCGGATCAAGTCGACATGCGTCAATCGATGCGGCTCCTTTTACGCCTTTTATTTTTACGTTTCTACACAGGATGGAATAGAACATAATGCCTTGGCTAACATTGATGTTGGGTTTACCAACGGGATAGACCGTAAATTGATCGCCGAAGGTATCCATGAAGGCATCGTTCATACCTGCAACTTGGAAGAGTTCATCGATATGGGTGAACTTTCGGTTACGCGGGCGAATCAATCTTGAATCGTAGGGTCGGACCTCATCGCCAGATCGCCCGGCAATGGTACAGGTGTCCGAGAGTGCCGTGCCTTCTTGATCGAAGTCGAGAAAATCTACAATCCGAGCGACCAAAGTTGCCCGGTCCATGAGTTCATCGTTTTCGTCTTTGAGTTCAAAAATCGGATCGTATTGAGGATCTAAAATCAGCGCACATAATTGTTGAAGTGCATTTTCTTTTACGCTTTCTGTGGCGAAGTCGTTGATATTAATGCGCCCTTCTTCAGGCAAGACTTTGGATTCCATTTCGCCGACGAATCCTCCGAAACCCTGGACGCCAGATTCGTTGAGATTAATCCCGCCGATTGGACTTTCAATTTGTCCACTATTGAATGGACCTAATAGTAAATCTACATACTGATACATCTGAAAATTTGAACGTCTCATTGCTCGACCAATAAGTTTACCCAATTGATCATCGGTTTGCTTGGATTCACTTTGCAAGGCGAATTGAAATGAGATGAGGAGCTTTGAGAGATTAAAAGAGGATTTGGCGAGATAATAACTTTTTAATTTTTCGCGCTGGTTGGACGCCAGAGCCATGTTGACGCGTGTCTCGTAGAGGAATTCGACAACGACGACGGAAAGAATCGCGATGGTAATTAAAACCATCAACAAGGCGACGCCTTGAGGTTTCTTTTTGTCTAAACGGTCGGCGACCAAAGGTGCTGGCCTTTCAAGGGAGTCGATTAAACGTGAGGTGATGTCGGCAATGGTGCGTATCAAAACTCGAGCACCTCTGTGGTTGCAAGTTGGACTTGAGTTACAAAAACTTCGTTTAAGGTGT
>JALSKP010000828.1 GCA_026988815.1 Myxococcales bacterium
ACGAGGAGCCTCGATCGGGCCTCCTCGCGCCCAGGCTTTTTCTGGATGAAAGGCAACTTGAGATTCAAGCCGGTTACTTTATCCCCCTCATCAACGGACAGCTACTGGCTAGCATTTCAACAGAGGGAGCTGGATTGGGGCTGGGTCTGCTTTCCCGGCGACCAGATCATCGGGCTCTTTCACAGCTCGAGCTCGGGGCTCGTCTAAATTTCCAGAATCAGAAAGTTATTCCCTACTTAAATGGTAATTTTTTTCTGGGAAGCAAGGGCACCCATCTTTCAGGTCGCCTTGGTCTGGACCAAGGTCTGCTCGACAATCTCGAAAGTACTAGACCACTCACGAATCGACGTTTAATGCAAGACGATAATAGTAAGCTCGGCCTACTACTATCGAGTCAGTCGCACCATCTTCGTTTGGGAATCACCCACCGCAAAGATGAGAGCAACAACCACGTCTGGGCGAGTGGAGAATATGAGCGCCGGTTTGAATTCGATCCGACCGTCCTCGACATTTCTCTACGTAATACGAACCGAAACCTAGAATCGGACGCCCCCTTGCAATCCACCACCTTATCGTTTCGTCTAAAGCATCGTTTTGGCCACCCGGGATTGTTTTTAGAACCCAGCCTTCAACTCACCAATAACTTTTCTGTGATTCCTATAGAGAAAGGATTTGATGCGTCGACGACGGGATTTACGATCGCACAACTGTATGCAAGTTTACGTTTCATCGGACAATTCCAATCCCTTCGCCACATCATCTCGGCTCAAGCTTTCGCTGGAAGGGATCTATTCGGCTTCCAGCAACGTGCAATCAGAGATGGCGGATCCCCTTTTACATTCCGACGACAGGCCGGATTTAGCTACGCGTGGTTTGGTGTTGAAAACAGCCTCTTATCGTCGCGTTGGAATTTCGAGTTTCCGGTCGGTGTTCTATTCAACAATCTCAATGACCAATTATCGGCAACCCCAATTGCCCAGATAAAAGTGTTCACGCGTGAGCTTAAACTCCGAGTTGAGGGAATATGCAATGGTCGCTGTCGTCACGTTGCTTTTCGAGCATCGACGGATTTTAATGTTGCCGGTTACCTTCTACTTGGAAAACGTCTTTCTCTTTTGGTCCACTATGGATTGAGCGACTACACCTTCCAAGACGCGTTTCTTTCCAATGCGAGGGACATGGGCCGAAGCGCGGTCCTACCCGGATTGGGCCAAATCTATCCTGAACCTTCCCGATTCTTCCATCACCAAATTGCTCTTAAAATTCAAAACCACGCTTTTGATTTCGGCATTGAAGCCTATTTTTCAGAGGAGCTTCTCGGCACCTTCGCACAGTTCCGCTTCGCCGAAAAGATGGGATGGACGACCGATTATCGGGTCGGCTGGTCCAAGGAAAGTGGATTTGCATTGCAATTGGGTCTCTCTCTAAACAACCGTTTTTTCTCTCCTTAAGGGCAGGTTATCGAGCCTTCTATTTCTCGCCCTTGGTCGGTTTTTAACCTCTTGTCTTTGCTATCGTAAAGGTAGGTCTGGATTCTTTTTGGAACCTTTTCTTTGGACGGCTTTCCTAGGCAAAGCTCCTTTTGATTCATCACAATCTCAATCCCCTTCCCTTTAAAGATCGGAAAGGATGACGTTTCAAGCGTCAACATAGGAACAGAAATCAGTGAACTCGGTTCGTCCATGACAACGAAGAGATGGGCATTGAGTGGATTTTTTAAAGTCGAATCGCAATGGATAGCGCTCACATGGAGGAGATTCTCTTTTTCCTTATAGGGGTAAAAAGCGAAATCCCTTAGCGACCCTGGACAGCGATAGTGAGCGCTGAAAACATCGGGGAGCGTTAGCATTTTTCCATCTAGGGTAAGGGTTTCCCCATCAAAATGAGCGCGATGTCCAAAACGTCTCGCGTCTTTACTTTGATGACGAGTTCTCAACCATACTTGCTTTAAGTGCTCCAAAAATATAGGATTAGACTTTACTAAATCGTTGGGCTCAAACATTCCTTTGGAGGATGCCATATTTCCTGTAATCCGTTTTCCGCCCTTCACTTTTTGGCTTCCTTTGAGTTTGAATTTCTTTCCATTCTCTAAAACAAAAAGGCTATAAGGCGAGGCGCTATTTTTTTCACAATTTTTTGAATATCCAAAGGTTGCCTCACCGATTCCGTCACCATTAAGATCGCTAATTTGGAAGGCGAGCTCTCGTAAATCGATCGCCGCATTGTCGATCTCATCGAAACGATAATTACAATATTGATAATCTTTTAGTGAACGAAGGGTCTTCAACCCAATCTCGTTGAGCAGGAAATGATTGATGTAAAGGGAGGTTTCCTTTTTAGAATGTGTTTTGGAGAAGACCAAATAATTGAGGCCCAATTTATCTTCCCACGACATTCCCGAAATCACTTCTCCTTTAAACGACAGCCCCTTAGGCAAGTGTTCTTCATCAAATGCAACCTCTTTGACCTTATCGAATGACGGAGAGGTCAAAAGCGCGTCCTTTGGTTTTTCTTCTTTCAGGATCGTCTTGGTCTCTTCTTTTTTGAGTTCAATCTTTTCTTCGGCCTCTTTGGGCGCTTCTTTGCTTTGTTTTTCTTGTGAACAAGATAACACGAAAAAAGAAGAGAGTAGTAGGAATTTCCATTTCATATCATTGGTCCGATGAGGTTCATGTAGGCAAAAAACATATCTTGCATATCGGCATCTTCGCCTCCCGTCAAACCCTGCATCTTCTATGCAATAGGTACCCAATATACATTTCTACGATATACCGAATTTATTATATAATGTTACGTTTCTCAACGTCACGACATTGATCGATATCCTAAATTCGTATACTATTATTTAATTATAGCCCAGGACTTCAAAATATGAAGAACGTAATACTCACTCTAATTTCTCTTCTCTTCATTTCCTCGTGCGGAGGAAGTGAAGCCCGTATTGATGCGATATTAAAACTTGATGCGAAGGACGAAAATGGCAAATCTATATACGAAGCCAATTGCAGCAGATGTCATGGTTCAGACGGTTCTGGAACAAGCCTTGGACCAGGTATCAAATCTGAAAATGATGAAGAAGAAATCATCGAGGTGACGATTGAAGGAGAGGGCAGTATGCCAGCCTTTGACCATCTCAGTGACCAAGAAATCGCCGACCTTACGAAGTACTCAAAAAGTTTATAATTTCACAATACCTTCTCCAAAAGGCGTCACATAAACCTCGAACGAGAAAGGTCCTAACCTTGGGACCAGAGGCGATCCTCAAACACGACCTTGATTTACAATTGGCGGGTATAACTCATTATTTTCTGAATATCAGAACTGGTGAGAATCGCGCTCGACCACCCGGTCATGTAACTCGTTCGTCTTCGGTAAGCAGTGCCTTCTTTTCCGTTTCGAATGACTTCAGTAAAATTATCGTCGCTTCCACGGATGCTTCGTTTTGAAGACCCCCCTGCCGCGTTAGCGCCGTGACAATTTCCACAATACTGGAGGTAGAGCGCTGAACCCGATGTAGGGTGCGGATTAGCATCAACGTAATCGAAGAGTTCTCGCAACTGGGTCGCACTGATCATTGCTTCTGGGTAGGCTGGCATATCAGATGTAAATCCTGCTGTTTTCGTTCTACCGCGTCGGGTCCAATAATCGGAATAAGGGTAGTCCTCATATCTGAGTTGCATTCCTCGGGCGGTGCCTTTTCCTGAATCGCCGTGACATCCAACACAAAGTCGTTCGTAAACTTGCCTACCATTGAGTTCTGATAAAGGAGGCGCCAAACCGTTGAGATAGGTTTGAATATCATCAATGTAGGCTTGCTTTATGGGAATCATTCCCATCGTTCCTCGTCCGTTCTTAACGATATCGTCAATGGGATCGTAGGCCTGAATGGAAGCGGGCCAAATATCGGTACCGAGGGCATCCACACCATGACAGTTCCCGCAGAAACGATCATAGAGTCCCTCACCGTCCAGATCCTCCGGGGGGGTACCGAGTGTGAGAAGATAAGCTTGAATATCGGCGACCTGGGTCGTTTCAAGGGTGATTGCGGCCATGGTCCCACGGCCGTCGATGACAATGCTTTCAATGGGTTCGTAGGACTGAATCGAAGCGGGCCAAATATCGGCGCCCAAAGCATCGGCGCCGTGGCAGCTTGCGCAGAAGCGATTATACAACCCCTCACCATCCAGATCTTCGGTCGGCTCGCCTAGGGTGAGTAAGAAATCTTGAATTTTTTGAGTCTGGGTTTCATTAATCGCGACGGGTTGCATGGTCCCGCGTCCATCAAGAACGATACTTTTTATGGGTTCGTAGGATTGTATCGTCGAAGGCCAGATCGCATTTCCTTTTGCATCATCCCCATGACATAACGCACAGTTAACCTGATAAAGGTCCTGGCCGGTTGCATCCTCGTTATTCATGGGTTGTTGATTTTCCCCCTCCTCTTCATTCGAATCAGAATCGGATCCGGAATAGAAAGGATTAAACGCGCTCCCACACGCGGAGAGAGACAAGCAGATAATGATAAGAATTTTTTTCATAAGACGATTATCCTGTACTCTAATAATCTAATAACGATACAGATTCCCCAAACAGAGTCAACACATCACGCACAATAACTAAACATGTCAATTGTTGACGTACTCCAAACATATCGTTAGAGTGGACCTTATGAAAGGAAAGCCAGACATCTTCAGCTATGCCGATTATCGTGCCTATTTGCGCGATTTCTACAAACAACGAAAGGAAGAAGAGCCCAAATTTTCTTATCGAAGTTTCGCAAAGCACGCAGGCCTGGCGTCCCAGAGTTTTCTTCGAGACGTGATCATCGGCGATAAAAATATCGGACAGAGTACTCCACTTTTTTTGAAAGCACTTGGATTGAACAATGCCGAATCAAAATTTTTCAAACTTCTCGTTGATTTCGATAATGCGAAGACGCGTATCGAGAAAAATTTTTTCTTCGAAAAAATCGCTGCGACGAAGCGTTTTAAGGAAGCGAGTAGAATCGACGAAAGTATGTATACCTACCTTTCCCATTGGTACTATCCTGCGATTCGGGAAATGATCCACCGGGACGATTTTGAATATGACGCCCATTGGATTTCGAAAAATCTAAACCCAAAGATAAAGGTGCACGATGTCCGAAAAGCGCTGAACGTCCTTCTTGATTTGGGTTTTGCGCGCGAGCACGAGGGGACCTTAATCTCCAACGACCCTATCTTAACAACAGGGCACGAAGCCACCTCTCTGGGCGTCGTGAATTTTCATCTTCAAATGTTGGAAAAAGCGGGTGAGTCGATCGAACGATTCAGAGGACCCGATCGCGATCTCGGTGCAATGACAATCTGTATTCGACAGGATCAAATTCCGGCAATCAAAGCAAAGATACATGCTTTCCGGGAAGAGATACTTCATTTTGCCGATGGTTCTGAAAGTAAGGATCTCGTTGTCCAATTTAATACACAATTATTTCCACTCAATACTCTAAAACAATGAACCAACTGAACATTCAACTTGTTATACTCACGCTCTTTTGTGGTTCCTGTTTGGGAACCGAGGTCGGAAACCCGCCCGAAAAGCCAGTGAACACGGATCACAGCGAAATCGAGATTGATTTCGTAAGTCAAAGCGTTCAATCCAACATAAGCGGACTCAACGTCTCCTCGGATGTGAAGTTCGATGTCGCGGTGATTGTCGTCAAAGACTTGCGTTTTAGACGATGCAATCAAGGCGAAAATAAAGCCCCACGCACCCGTTCATTCCTTGCCGAGTTACTAAAGAAAGATCTCGTCGATACCTCTGTAAAAATGCCGCTTGGCGAGTATTGTAGAATGGATATTCGACCGAAAAGAGGCGGTGAAGATAGCGCTTTTCCTGACCGGCCAGAACTAAAAGGGAACACCATGTACGCGAGGGGTTCCTTCAAAGGAACACCGCTTGTCATTCGTTACGAAGGCGATGATGAGATTTCATTTTTTGGAAAATTTGAAATCGACTCAAGCAGCGATCGCCTCTTCATCTCCGTTGATTTAGGAGAATGGTTTACTAATGTAGATCTAGACCAAGCCGAGTTGACGGATGGACAGATCATTTTGAGCGATGGAGATGGCGCCTCGAATACGGATCTTCTAGAAAAGTTAAGCGCTAATTTCGAGGCATCTATTTCTGTGGGACTTGATCTCAACGGAAATGGTGTTTTCGATCCTATCGAGCTAAGGGGAGAAGACGGGGACGATTAGCATGTCTTCACACTCCAATCTAGTAACCCTAATTACTACTTAAAATAGGTCTCACGAAAGCGCTTACAAAACTGGACCAAATTGTCTTTTCCCTCAGCATATTCAGAAATCGCCGATTTCACTGGAACGTTGAGTTTTCGAGAAAGCCAAAAGCAACAGCGTCTAAAGAACTC
>JALSKP010000829.1 GCA_026988815.1 Myxococcales bacterium
TCCTCAAGAAGGGAGCCAGTCGATGCGGCCGACATGAGGCGAAGTCCGCGATAAAAGTCTGTTTTCCCCACTCCATTGGCGCCGGTGATGAGGGTGAGTTTGCCAAGAACGATGCGCAAAGATTGGAGGGACCGATATCCAGATATCCAGAAGGAATGAATATTATCTTGCACTTCTATTTCCTAGTTCGTATTCATGGAGGATGGCGTGAATGGTATGCATGTTTACAATGACTGGCGTTCTCTTTTGTAGAGCGTCGGTTCTTCCTCGCCTACATCAAACTCAATATAACCTAATACTGCGCCATCTCTTAAAGCCGTCTCCACTCGCCATTTTCCCTTGGCGATATTGCGTTTGCGGGTGTGGTAACGCCACCCTTTTTTACGTCCGCCTTTCATGGTGAAGGTAAGGGTATCGGTTTTTTTCCAGCCTTTTTTCGTGTGGTGGAACCAACGGTGTTCCATTTTCGCAACGATCTCTTTGGGAGCAAAAATAGCAGTAAGGCAATGAACGGGACCCCCTTCAGGCGGATGAATGTCCTCGTCGGCTAAACCAATGCGAGAAAGAAAGGGCTGGGCCTCAACTTGGCAGGTATATTCATCATTAACTTTTTCAAAATCAACGCATATTAAGGTGTTTTTCATCACGAGAGGGACGGGAGGAATCCATCCGAAAGTAAATAAAGTTACTAAGATAAAAGAGATCGAAAGTGGAGTTCGGAGCACTTTTTTCGGATATTTTGCGGCACGTTGTAAACCCAATAGTAAACCGAGCGCCAATGTTGTACTTAGATAAAACCAGAGTCCGGAAATACTTTTCATAAGGTGGGGAAGGATGAAATTTAAGGTCATGATGAGGCACACGCAATACACGCCCCAAATGAGTTCGCGCTGCGACTCCCGTTTGTGGAAGAATTCGTTCCACACCATAAATGAGACCAAAGCGAGAACGAAGGTGAGTGAGTACCAACCGGCTGCACTTTTAAAGTACAAAACGACGAGCGCGCTGAACATACCGCCGAGGAAAAACTGTGTGGCGATTTGGATGATCTTATTTGTTTTTTCCGAAAAATAGCGGCTACTGAGAAAGAGAGCGATGTAGGCAAAGGCGGCATACGCGCCGATGAGGAAGAGGTCGAGAGTACCCACGCGCCGACCCAAGGTGATCGAGTCGAATAAAAAGCCGCCGAAAAAAGCCGCGCTGGGTCCCCATTTCTTGACCCATTCGGGAATTTTTCCCGATGTATGAGCTTCTTCGATGGTCTCGCAGGCGTCTTCTTCCTCACAAATCGGGTCTGAGGATTCGTCCCCTAAGACCTCTTTCTCTCCGCTTTCCTCATGGGGATCTTCGTGTTCTTTTTTTTCTGTTTTTTCGTTCATATTTGTCATTTTTCATCGTTGCGAAAACAAACACTACTCCTATATACTGTAAGCTCAAAGTGGAGACGAGAGGATTTCAGTCCTCAATCTCCTTCGATTGATTCAGAACCGGGCTAACTTGACGTTTAGAATTCAGAAATGTGTTGGGGTTTTATTTCTGCTGCTTTTTCTTTTCCATAATGAGAAAAAGGCTGACGCAGAACCTCTTGTCATGGGGGATGACTATCAGACTGAGCTTCCTCTGCCTCCTGCGTTTCCAAAACATTTCAAAAATATAAATGCCGATAATGAGGTCAGCAAATCCGTCAAAGAAGAGGACAGAGAACGCTTTAATCCTGAAGAAAAACAGGTTGGAGAACGCATCGAACAGGATGCTGAATGGGCAAGCGATATCACCTTTGATTTTTCGGATTGGGAAAGAGACTCCGATTCCAAAGGCTGGGATTTTGATGGCGAACTTATCGTCGGTATTATCCTTATCCTCATTGCGATTACCTTATTGGTATTTCTGGGATTAATGCTTAGCAAGATAAGATTTAAGAAAAAGTTTAAAGACGATGTGAATGAAACCGGGGGGATTTTGGAACACCTGGAATCCTTTACTAAAAACCAAAATCACGAGGAATTAGCCCTTCTCGGCGACTTCGATATTGCGGTTCATGCGCTTCTTCTAAAAGTGCTACGTGTGATATTTAAAGTTGATGATGACCTCGATAGACCCTCCACAACAGCAAGAGAAATAGGCGAGGCCTACAAAACGAGTCCGCAAATTTCGGTCGATTTGGCTCCGCTTATCCAGATCGTCGAGTGGAGTCGTTTCGCAAAACGTCCCGCCAACGAAGAAAATTACAAAGACCTCCTTCCTAGAAGTGAGAGACTCATGGCTATTTTTGAGGAAAAACGATGGCGTCAATCCTCTGAGTTGGGGGAGCAATGAACACACGTTCAAACATTCTCATTGTTGTTTTGGTCGTCCTGTCCACATTCGGAACCATTTTTACGCTTTTCTTCGGTGAGAAGTTTTCTACGCATGAATCCTATCGTAACGATGTTTACAGTTATTCGGCGCTCGGGCATCGCGGGTTTCGCTCTCTTCTTGAGGAGAAATTTAAGAAGGTCGAATTATCGCTCAATGATTCTCGTCGATACGATCTCCTCTTTCTCATTGAGCCCAATATTGATAATGAGGCAGACGAATATCAGGAGATTTTAGGGCGCTGCATGACCTGCGTTCTCGTTCTGCCCAAACGTTTTGGTCTACCAGATGAGGACCAAAACCATATTTCTAAACACGGATTCGTTGAGGAAAGGAAGGTGTCGCCCATCCTCGAACAATTCCTCATTAACTCGGAAAATCTGAGTATCCAACGTTCTCAGAAAAGTAGCATCACCATTAATCTTCTCCAAGTTGATCCACCGGTGCGCTTTGATCCTGTCCAAGTGGTAACCGGTGTCGATGACGAAATGGTTATTCTTGGAACAGAAAAGGGAGCGTTGATTTTTTACGAAGAAGGGGTGGAAGGACGCCGTATCGTTATTTCGGATCCCGATATTTTGGCCAATCATGGTATCGATGAGGTTGAAAATCAGGCTTATTTTAATGCCTTTTTCGATGCCGAATTAGGCGACTTTCTAGGGGAGGGTGGAGGAACAATTGCAATCGATGAGACCTTACATGGGTATCGACAGGCGCCATCCCTGCTTCGCCTACTTACCACTTTTCCTTTATCGATATTTACAATTCAACTCTTGCTCATGCTTTTGATCGTCACCTGGCGAGGACTCCTCTTCTTCGGATCTGCGAATATAAAGGCGACGCGAATCAAACTTGGTGCCCATACTCTTATCGAGAATACAGCATCCTTATTTTCTCCCTCACACGCAGTTTACATTGGTAATGCCTATTCTCTCGCAGCGATGAAAGATGTCGGGGAGAGCTTGAACGCGCCAAGAGAGTTGACCCAAAAAGAGCTCATCGAATGGCTCGACGAGAGCAACCTTGCATCAGGTGTGGAATTCCGAATCTCGCGTGTCTTGGATGATTTCGCAGAATTCGAACTTGAAATTAAAAAATGGACCCCCAAAGATATCGTCGCAATTGTCCAAGAGGTTGATGCGTGGCGAAATCGAGTGACAAACGAGTAAACAAACATGAATGTTGAACGCATAAAAGACTTCGGCGAGCAAATCCACGCATCTGCATCGAAGGTAATCATCGGACAGCCCAAGGCGGTTGCATTGCTTAGTGTCGCCCTTTTGTCTGAAGGCCATGTGCTCCTGGAAGGGGTTCCTGGAACGGGAAAAACACTGTTGGCCAAGACCTTTTCCACGCTCTTAGGCCTTGATTTCGGCCGCGTGCAATTCACCCCCGACCTTATGCCCGCCGATTTATTGGGAAGTAATCTCTTCAATTTTCAAACCAGCGAGTTCACGCTTACCAAAGGGCCGATTTTTACCGAGCTCCTTTTAGCAGACGAAATCAATCGTACTCCTCCAAAAACCCAAGCGGCACTTTTGGAGGCGATGCAAGAAAGAAGGGTCACCTTGGACGGTACCTCCCATGAACTAGGCGACGGATTCATGGTGATTGCCACGCAAAATCCAATCGAACAAGAGGGCACTTATCCGCTTCCCGAAGCCCAACTCGACCGTTTTCTTTTTCGGATCATCATCAACCACCCCGGACGAGAAGAAGAAAGAAGAATCGTTGAATTACACGGACATCAATCAAAGATGCCAGATCCTATAGAAATGGGATTGAGCCCTGTCATTTCTCTGAGTGAGTTGGTTGAGATTCGAAGCCTTCTTCCGCAAATCGAACTCACCCAACCTCTCATTGAGTACATCGTAGATTTGGTGCGAGCCACAAGAAGGGACCCAAATATTACGACGGGAGCATCCACACGCGCTGCCAATATGCTGGCCACCTCATCGCGTGCCTTGGCCGCTTTGAAGGGACGAAATTACGTGATTCCGGATGACATTAAGACCTTAATTTCTCCGGCTCTTTCTCATCGATTAACGTTGTCACCTTCAGCAGAAATTGAGGGATTGCGTCCCGCCGATGTACTCAATAGGATCCTCGAACGCACGGAAGCTCCAAAGTGAAATCCATTGCGCCCAGCACATTACTGATTTTTATCGTCTTCGCTCTTTTAGGGCTTTCGATTCTTCCTGCTCTCTTAGGGAGCGGGTATGTCTTTGTGTGGATTGGCGCCTGGTCTATTCTTATTCTTTTGGCTGGAATCGATCTTTTCCTATCGACTTCTCCAGACGAGGTCTCCTTCGACCTTGTTCCCATCCGTACTTTTTACTTGGGCGAGCCCGCAAAATTTAGAGTAAGACTTCGATGTGATAGTAAACTTGAATATGAATTACGCTTGGATGTAGACGGCGATATTGAACCTACTTTGAATCGTCCTTTTCAAAGCGAAGGAGGATCCCATCATGCCGATTACGAAGTGGTGCCCTTACGCCGAGGGGTTCTCAAAGCGAGGCAAATATGGGTGAGGTGGAAAACCAAATTCGGACTCTTCGATCGTATAAAAACCCGACCGGCCGATGCCGAGGTTTTAGTCGTGCCGAACGTGGAAGCGGTGAAAAGAGCAGCCCTTCAATGGCAACAACGCAATGAATTTATGTCTGGTGTTCACGCTCAAAAATTCCTCTCTGACGGGTCTGAATTCGATACCTTGAGAAAATATGTTCAAGGTATGGATCACCGAAGTATTGACTGGAAAGCGTCGGCCAAACACGCGATGCTTTTGAGCCGCCGCTATCAAGCTGAAAGGAACCAACGCCTTATTATCGCCTTCGATACAGGCCGTCTTAACTGCGAGCCTCTTGGCGATATTCCACGATTGGATCATGCGATTAACGCAGGGCTTTTACTTGGATATATGTCTCTTCGAATTGGCGACCAGGTGGGAATTGTCGGCTTTGACGCAAAGGTCCACACCTTTCGTAAGCCCGTCTCTGGGGTTCGGGCTTATCATCACCTCACCGCCTCTACCGCGAAATTGGAATACAGCTCAAACGAGCCCAATTATACCCTCGCTATGAGTGAAATCATGAAGGGCGTCAAGCGGCGTTCAATAGTAGTCATCTTTACTGAATTTACGGACACTATTGGTGCCGAGTTAATGCTCGAAAACTTAACTCGCCTGTCCAAAAAACACGTGGTTTTATTTGTTGCCTTACGCAATCCTGAATTCGATGACTTCTTGATTAAGGCGCCCGATTCTCTACGCAATATTACCCAGAGCGTCGTTGTTCGCCAGCTTATTATGGAGCGCAAAAAGGTTCTTAAAAATCTAAGTTCGAGAGGGGTTTATGTGGTGGATTGTACACCCAAAGATCTTTCCGTTTCTTTGCTTAATCGTTATTTAGAACTTCACCAAAGAGAACTGGTATGACACATCAAAAACCACTTCTCAGAAGTACACGCTTTAGAAAGGAACGTGAGCATATTTGGCATGAGCTAGAAGCTCTGGTTCAACGCGTGGATACCCACGGTTTGAAGACCCTAAGTGCCGAAGAAATTGAGCGCCTTCCCCATCTTTACCGCGCCACTCTGTCGAGCCTCAATACCGCTAAAACCATTTCTCACGATAAGAACCTTATCGACTACCTGACCAATCTTTCAACCCGGGCCTACCATGCGGTGTATGGAACGCGTTTGGATATTCGTCGGGCGATTGTAGACTTTTTTACTATATTGTTTCCCCAAAGCGTGCGAGATCTGAGTCTTTATCTTGCGTTTTCGAGCGGAATATTTTTCGCGGGTGGCGCAGTTGCCTGGCTGATGGTTCTCAAAGATCCGTCTTTTTACTTCGCCTTCGTTAGTGAGGCAATGGCGGGCGGTCGCGATCCGAACGCGACGAGCGAAACCCTACGAAGTATGCTCTTTGATGGAGACGAAAACGCGGCAGGTTCCCTGGCTGTTTTTGCGAGTTTCCTGGCAAGTCATAACGCAAAGATTGGAATGTTAGCTTTTGGTCTGGGCTTCGCAGGCGGCGTTCCTACCG
>JALSKP010000830.1 GCA_026988815.1 Myxococcales bacterium
GGCGTTGCCTTGTGCCTCGCCGCAAAACCCGTAGGGCGTGGCCTTGCGCCTCGCCGCAAAACCCGTAGGGCGTGGCCTTGTGCCTCGCCGCAAAACCCGTAGGGCGTGGCCTTGTGCCTCGCCGCAAAATAAGCAGGATGATAAATTCGAAAACCAACGTTGAAAACACACTATACTTCTGCAGCACCTGCAAGGGATGACCCAGGCGAGGCACGAGGCCACGCCCTACAAAGAAAGACCGGTATCCGACTGGGGAAATCGAGTACCGCGCGGCCTTGTGCCTCGCCGCAAAAATTCCCATCGCCGGATACAGGCGCGACGACAACGAAACCATCAGGCTAGGGTCCAACGAAAGTAAAAATAATTAACAACTATCGCTTCCCTTGTTCGAAAACGCGAATCCAGGAGGTGTTGAGAACGAAAAGAAAATCAAAAAAGTTTACCAAGTGCCTAAGGGAGGTCGAAGAATGAGAATTTTATGGGTGAAAACAACGGTAAAGGAAAGGTCTAAATGGTATTTCAAATGATAAAATATACTACAGGAAATTTGTTAGAGGATGATGCTGAGGTTCTTGTGAATACCGTCAATACGGTGGGCGTGATGGTCTACACGATCTTAAACTATTCTTAATCGAAGAAGATATAAAGAGTATCGCCATTCCACCACTCGGATGCGGGCTCGGTGGACTCGATTGGTTTAAAGTAAAATCGGAAATCGAAGAAATATTAGCCGATCTTTCTACCGAAATTCGAGTCTATGAGCCGACTTCGCGATATTAAAATATCCGAAAAAAGGGAGTCAGAAAAACTCAGCGATGACAAGAGTTGAATCCAATCCAGTACAATCCAGATGATAATCCTCGACACAATATAGTAAGTGGATTTACTTATCCTCAGGCATGGGCGGAGGGCTGGAAAGCTCGTTTCCGATTTCATCCATAAGCTCGGAAAGGTTTTTTTCAACCAGTCCCGCTCCCTTTTTTTCGTCCTCAACCACATCCATAAATTCTTCCATTTCTAGAGAATCATCAAAGGATTCAAATTGCTCTTCAAGGTCGGAGGCGATTAAAATATCGGCCGACTCGACGACAATCTCGGGTTCGGGGATGGCTTTAGGGATGCTTTTCTCTTCCCTTTTCTCTGCCGGGTTGGAGGCCAGTTCTAGATCCGCTACAGATAAGGTCATCGACGTTATTGAGGTTTCGTTAAGAGGGATTTTCTTGTTTTCCTCGATCACAAAGGCGTCGGCCTCGTATACGGGATCCACTGCCGTGGCTTCATGACGACGGCTCGGCGAGGGAGAGGGCGCCGAGAAAAGCGCATCAGGTTGAGGCGGAGAAAAGAGAGCGTCCGGTTTTGAACCCGAGAAAAGAGCGTCCGTTGGAGGTGTCGAAAAGACGGGGTCTGGCTTTGAGGGGAAATGATTAAACGAAGAATCATCGGCCTCTAATTCAGAAAGAGGCTCGGTTAAGGGACGTGCATCAAGTAATTCCGAAAGTCGGTTTTTAGGCATCGGTTTATGTTGCGCGGTCTTTCTGTCGCCCACCTCATCGCCCACCAACGATAGGGCTGTTTTACCCCTTAGGACCCTATCGTTTACATGTTGTAAACCTGCATACAAATCGGAAAGCTCTTTCGAATTTGTTTGGGCATCCGCATCAAAAAAACGTTCTATCATTGGAAGCAATGCAATGTCGTCGAGTTGTTTGGCCGGAATAAGTTTGGTTTCCCCACCGTCATCGAGAACCGCGTTGAGGGCGCCCACGTCGACCAAAGATTCGACCACTTGGCGGATCACTGGCGCCGAATAACCGGTTTGTTCGAGAAGGTCACGTTCCAATAAAGGACCGCTTCCTTGCTTGAAGGCTCGCGCGATCGGAGCGAATAATTCCACGCCAATAAAAGGGTTATAGATACGGTCTTGCTTTCGCAAAGGATCGCGTTTTTCAGCAGCTTGAATAGTCACCAAGGTGCGTAAATTTTGTGTGCAATAGGCTAATTCGACGCCCAAGAGGACGATAAGCCAGGTCGTGTAGAGCCAAATCATAAACATCGGCAATAGACCTAAGGTGCCGTATAATTTGTTGTAGGGCTCAAAAATCCCCTCGGTGATGTAGAAGTTGAAAACGTATTTTGCGATCTCGAAGGCGATCGTTGTGAAGAGCCCGCCGATGAGTGCGGCATGCCACTTTACAGTCGGGCGAGGCAAAAAATAATTGAGTAGAAAGAAAAAAACAAAGGCAATTGTTGGCGGCAAGGCGACGTCTAAAAAAGAAGGATCGACGCCAATTTGTTCCAAACGTAACTGAACCCGTGCGGTGAGAATAAAAGAAATTCCGACAAAAATAGGTCCGAGCAAAATAAGACTCGGAAAGGCGACGAGGAAATTTCTAAAGGACCATTTTCTGGGCGACATCCAAATCGTGTTAAAGGTGCGCTCGATGCGGTGAAAGAGAAAAATGCCAATGCCCAAAAAAGCCATTGCGCCCACGCCGACTGTACTCGCGGCACTATGGGTTGCAAACCCGTTGAGATAGACGCCGATGGCGCTTGCAGCCGAGGGCAATACTTGTTCAAGAAAGGGCGCCAGTACGGCGTCATTTCCATCGAACAATCCGACCAATGCCAAGACCGAAACGACGACCGATAAAAGGGGAACGATGGCCAACGCGGACGCAAAGGCAAGGCTTGCCGTCAAGTCGGTGATGTTATCTTTGAAGAGATTTCGAATGGCGTGGTAGACCACAAAAAGTGGAAACCAAACGCCGATTTCGCTTTTACTTAAGTTTTCCCATTTACCGCTTTTAAAGACCGTGAGGGCGTCCATGCTAACTCCGCTATATTTTGTATCTGTGCTTCTTTACGTGTGCATGGACGAATCAGCAATAGCATTTCTGCCATTGCTGCCGCGTCGCTTAGCCGAAAACTCCTCAGATCAACTTTTCTCCCGTCAATGACCTTCGCGTTCGAGGATTTACCTTTCGTGATAAATGGATCTCCGAAAAAAAGGGCGAAAGTTTGGGTTGGTCACTCAATTCCCCAAAGATATCGAGGGGAAAGGGACCTTTACCGGGCTCTTGCATCTTGAACTTTCGCACAAAAACACGATTTACGAATACCCATCGTTTAACTAACTTAGCTGTTTGGGGATCAGTTGAAAAAATAAAAAAAATCGCCAAACGTCGCGGAGGTTATTCCGGTACTTTATCTTCGCGCTTTATCGACCGGGGACGTTTACCTTTTCGCCGAAGGCTCATGGTACCATGTCTGAAGGCCTTACGGCCCTATTTGGAAGGGGTGCAGCAGGCTTGAGTGCGACCACTCATATCGCGGCTCACCAACGTTTGGAAAGGCGAATATGCGGCCTTTAAAAACCAACGTTTCGAAGGGAAAGAGTTCGCCTATATTTGGGCTGAGCGCGGAGCCTGCCCTTGGGGTACAAACTTCCTAAACGAAGTCAGCCGCGCGCCAAGCAAATGCTTCACCCCAAGGGCACTTCTTTCAGGGCGCATGAAATCATGGCCGCCGAATCGAAGGAAAATACCGAAGAAGGGATCAAAGACTTTGTGGAAATGTATGAAGAAAAATACCCCAAAGCAGTAAACAACCTTACTAAAGACGTCGACCGTTTATTGACCTTTTTCGACTTTCCAGCTGCGCATTGGAAACACATCAGAAGCACAAATGCGATCGAATACCCCAAGGGTAGGCTGCGCGCTCCGCGTTTGCGTTTGCGTCAACGCGTTACCAAAGGATCCGGAAGTCGAATTAAGGCGCTAACGATGGCATTCAAGCTTTTGGATATGGCAGAAAAGCGATGGAGGAGAATCAGTGCGCCGCATTTAGTGAAGGGGATATTAAGTAACGAAGTTTACGAAAATGGAGTCAAGGTAGATGCCGCTTAATTTATTAGATCCCCAACATTTGACAAAATCTCTTGTTGAAACAGAGGCTGCCATACTTTTCGCCAAAAAAAAGCATAGATTTTTAAAAATCCCCCCGAAAATGATCATACTATCTTTGTATTCTATTAGATGAATTTGGTTACCAAACGCTTTACATTTCGAAGGGATGGGTTTAGGGTGGTCAAATACATGGTCCATCGTTTAGGGGGCCCTACTCAGGAGATATGAGATATGTAGTAATTATAATGTGCTTCATAAGTACTATTACCCTGTCGGCTAATCAGACATTTGCCTTAAGCATGGAGACGATGTCTTTGCCTGAGATGGCGAGCCTTAGTTCGTCTGTTCTGATCGCAAAGGCAATAAATATTGACACAGAAGCGGGGAACGATGCCATCGGTGAACAAACCATGGTGGAGATGAAGGTGACTTCAATAATTTGGGGAGATATACAGGATACAAATTTGTTGTTTTTTCTACCAGAAGGTTCCTCAACCTGGATTGTCGAAGAGCCAATTTTTGTAGATATCCCCGGCGCGCCTAAGATTATACCGGGCGAAACCTATTTGTTGTTTTTACGGGCCCAAGGTTGGATTGATTCTCCGTTCACGGGTTTTCAACAGGGGGTCTATCGTCTTAAAGAAATCGAAGGATCGGTTTATCCCGTTTCTGAAACCGGACAGTGTATTGCGTCCGCTCAAGAACAGATAGTGTGGGGAGGTGCTATTGCGCCTTATCCCGAATATTGGGGGCCTTATTTTAACGGTGTGCGTTATTATTTCGGAAATGAAAGCCATTTGGACGTGCCTGGTGTCGTTACTGACGACGAGGGAGAAAACTCATATCCTGATGATGTGTTTTTTGCTTTGGATCCTGATTCGGTTCGCGATAAGCTCGCCGATTGTTTACCTGTAGACGAAGTTTCAGATATCTTGACTAACGCGTTATCATCGTACTCGCCGGCGGGTCGGTTTCAAGAAATAACAACTTTAGATGATTCTCGATTTAGAAACGATGCAATGTCTGCAGATAAACCTACGGGCGATGATGGATCGATTTGTTTTGTTGATGAAACTATTCCCTATTCTTGTGAGGCTCTATAATGAAAATACGATTCATTACGTTTTTACTTTTGTTTTTAACGCCTCAAATCGGCGCTTCTTATAATTTGATGACAGGCGGAGCATGGGGGAACTTTACCGAACTTGAACGAACCTCGACAAACAATACCCATAGAATTCATATTTCTGGTTGTTCTTTTCGACGTTGGAGTACCTCTTTTTATGACGTGTGGAAAGGCTTGGCAAATTGGAATGACCCCAAGAGTGGCGATGCTGTCTTTAGTGGAGAATGGGTTACCTGCGATAAGTATCATAAAATAAAGGACGACCTTACAACCATTGCGTTAACGAGGGATTTGGATCCCGGTGTTGCGGGTACCGCGAGGCGTAGAACAAGTTTCTGGTCAAACACTGCCTCTTCATTTAAGGTTTGGATTGACGTCGGCGTTTCTCCTGGTGAGCTCACGTCGTGTACTAGCAGTGACAGTGTCGGTTTTAACCGCATTGGTGTGATGAGTCACGAGTTTGGACATGGGCTCGGCTTCAATCACGCGCAGAGTAATCGTTGGGCGCTAATGAGAACCTCTATTCCTAGATTTGCTTATTATTGTGATAATCAACGAGATAGATCACTCACGACGCTACACGTTGATGACGTCGCCGCTTTGGTGGATTGGTACCATGATCCAAATTACACCTCGTTTAGGGATATATCGCCGATCGCCTATTGGTTGAACCCACCATCGCCGCGCAATGATAGCGGAATTTTTAGAGCAACCCGTCCGACGAATGTGACGCGGTTCCTTTGTCCAGGCGATACCTTGCCTAATACCGAATTTTCGATCGCCAACAGAGGAACCAAACGTTTAACCTACAAGCGAACATGGTGGTCAACGCCGGATATTAGTCTTAATTCCACGAAATCCGTTTTATGGTGGCACTCCCAGCGTGTAAAACGTCCGGGCTCTCGAGACGGCGTTTTTCAGAGTCGGCAGAATCTGTATTTCAATGATAGCGATTTACCGACTTTGAGACAGAAGTGGAGAGTGGTATTGGAGACCGATGTGAATGGCACCGAGGATCGTATAGATAACAATACTGCCGTCTTTGGCTTTCGAATTGAGAGGAGCGCAAATTGCAATTAATAAAAATATTTCTTTGTGTTCTTTTTGTTTCGGGTTGTTCATACGACGAAAAAATTATCGACGAGGTTCCGCCAATTTCAGCGCCTAAACCCACCGTGGAAAAATGCGTGTCGAATTTTATGAAGTGCGAATCCTATGCCGATCTTATTTTGGGGGATGGACCCAATCAGCCTATCGGGACATGGATTATTTCGGCCTATTTTCCAGGAGATGAAACAGGACTTTCTTTCTTTTTTGAAGGCTCACCTGATGACATTAAGGGCAAAATCAGATTAAACGACACACGAAC
>JALSKP010000831.1 GCA_026988815.1 Myxococcales bacterium
TCAGATAAAGATAACTTTTAGGATCACAAAAAAGCTTTAGACCATGGTGTTCAAACACACGATCATTGTCATTGGCCTCCTCAACAATATCGAGCTCATAATTTAAACCCGAACAGCCGCCGGATTTAACGCCCAAACGAATTCCAGCACCGTCGGGCATGTCGTTCTCTTGAATAATTTTTTTAGCTTCCTCAGCCGCACTTTCTGTCAACAAAATCATCGAAACCTCCAGGTGAAAACCAAGTATAAGCACCCCTCAATTTGGGTCAACTATCGGTTCGAGATTCTTTCCAATGCGAAGAGGCGAGAGGAGGGATCGACGATCTTTTCGAGATCGACCACGCCTTCTAAAAACCACTCGTTATGGCCCTCCGGATCGCAAAGAATTTGCGTCACTTGATACACACCAAAATGAATTCTCTTGATGATCGTATTCGTCGCAAAACGAGCGGCATGATTGTAAACAAGTTTGGTATATTCTTCGTAAAAAGGAACCATTGCAGCTTCAAGTTCCATGGGTCCCCAAAAGGGCTCGCGCTGGCGCAACAATCCTGCAGCCTCTTCCAAATTATCGACCGACATTGCGCCAACAATCCCCCTCAATTCGGCCCGTACTCGAGCATTAAATGCACGCATATCCGCGTCTAAAGCCTCCACATCTTCAACGCCCTCATCGGGGGCACCTTCGACGCCATATCGCATCATCGCTTCCCATTCCTGCACCAGACTATTATCGGCACGGGAAATGACCTCTCGTAAATAGGCGATCAAATCATGGATGGCCTCGGTTTTAAATTGCTCCGGAATATTTTGGCGAAGCGCCTTATAGGTTTGTGAAAGATGGCGTAAGAGCACGCCCTCTGACCTTTCCAAACCGAAAAGTTGAACATATTCGTTGAAGGTCGCGTAGCGTTCATACATGTCGCGCACGACCGATTTATTTCGCGGCGAGAAACCCGAAATCCACGGATTCTTCGACGCAAACGCAAAGAAGGCATTGTTGATGGTTTCCGCGTCCGGCTGAGGCCAGGTTATCTTATCAAGCTTTTCCATTCTCTCATCGTATTCGATACCTTCGGCTTTCATTGCAGCGATCGCAATGGTCCTAGCCTTGTCTTGCTGTCGATAGAGTACAACTCGCGGATCTTCGAGGATAGATTCCACAAAACTTAGCGCGATAATATGAAAATCATCGGCCTCGGGATTGAGCGCTTCCATAATATGGACCAAGAAAAGCGACAAAGAATGATGAATGGAAAAGTCCTGTTGAAGCTCCTCGGAGAGACGAACTTTTTGCCCCCTTTCCGCGTTCTCTTTGGCTAGGACCTCTAAAATATTTGCCTCCCTTAGGGATTGGAAAAGCATTCGCGCCTTTTTTCGGAGCGCTTTCTTTTTACCATCGGAGCTATGCGACATCGCAATAAGTTCGATCATGGAACGGTAACCACACTTACTATCTTTGCGTTGTAATAGGTTGACCAACATGCCGTGATCAACGGTAAATCGAGATACTAATTCCTCAGACTCGTGGGTGTGAAGGCGTTCAAAGGTAGACTCGTCCCAGTGCACATACCCTTTCTCTGGTGGCTTGGCCGCTTTTAATTTTTTCTGTTTTTTTGCAGTATTGGCTTTTGCCGCAGCCGCCAGATTTTGAATTACATGCTCAGGCGCTTGGGCAACAACAAGCCCCGCTGTATCATATCCTTTTCTTCCCGCCCGCCCGGCGATTTGCTTGAAGTCTCGCACTTTTAATAGACGCGTTTTTTCGCCATCATACTTACATAATTTTGAAAACAGAACCGTTCTTAAGGGCACGTTGATGCCCACGCCCAAGGTATCCGTACCGGAAATGATTTTTAGGACGCCAGATTGCGCCAGCCTTTCGACGAGCAGGCGATACTTGGGCAACAGCCCGCCGTGATGGATGGCGATGCCATGCATTAAATATTTGCGCATCGTTTTACCGTAAGGCGTATCAAACTTGGTGCCCTTGAGCTCTTCTTTTATCTTCGCCTTCTCTTCTTTTGTAGCGACGTTAATCGAGGTCAAACTTTGGGCCAATTCCGCGCATTCACGTTGGGTAAAGTTAACAACATAAACCGGCGAAAGACTATCGCCGACCAAGGACTCAATCGTATGAACGAGAAGCTTGGTATTGTACTTATAGCTGAGCGGAACGGGCCTTTCGGTGGAACTCACCAAGGCGACCTCTCGCCCAGTGCGTTCGTGGAGTTGGTTGATAAGATGACGCGTGTCACCCAAAGTTGCGCTCATTAATAAGAAGGCGCTTTGCGGTAAGAGTAACAGGGGAAGCTGCCATGCCATCCCTCTTTCCCGGTCCCCGTAATAATGAAATTCGTCCATGACCGCGTGGGCGACATCGGCGTCTTCACCTTCACTAAGAGCTAGGGCCGCGAGGATTTCTGCTGTGCAACAAATAATTGGCGCGCCCTGATTGATCGCCGCGTCGCCGGTCGACATGCCTACATTTTCCGCTCCAAAAACCTCACAGAGATTAAAGAACTTCTCACTCACCAATGCTTTAATAGGAGAGGTATAGTAAGAACGCCTACCAGTCGCCATTGAATAAAAATGCATTGCCAAGGCGACAAGCGACTTTCCAGAACCTGTGGGTGTATTTAAGATGACGTGCTTATCGTCAAAAATTTCAAGAATCGCCTCTTCTTGGGCCGGGTAGAGTTCGATGCCTCGATCGCTCACCCAGCTTAGAAATATATCGAACAAGACCTCCGGATCTGACTCGCCGTCATCCAATCGGTCCGTTAAATTTTTAATGGGTTCTGAGCTCATGGGTGCACGTCTTTGGGGAGACCTTTTACCTACCATGGTAGAGCCCAAAAGGCACGTCACGGAAAATTTCGAACTTTTTCTCGTATGGCTTGCTTTTGGCTAACCTGGATTCTTTGTAAGCGCGTTTATTTCGAAATCTTATCAAATAATTGTGGGCAAATGGCTTTCATTGTTTCTGGTTTCGCAGAATCCCACGTTATTTCGAAGGATGGATAATTCGGCTCGTTTGTCTTAAAATTATCAGCGATATAATCGTATAAGTTTTTTCCTGTCGTGTTTTCAAATGCGCTTAGCGCCACATACCAGAATTCTTCAAAATCATAAAAATCCCTTCCTTCAATATATTCTGAAATCAAACTATCCGGATTCTTTTTCGCGTTAAAATAAACATCTTTACCCCTCGAAATAATCCAGTTTCGAAAATATTCAAACCCATCATCGGTGCATCCTCCATTCATGAGAGATGCAGCACACCACATTTGTGATGTGTAGGTATGGTAGAGAAGGTGATCGGTGCGTAATCGGAATCCAATCATTTCTTGTGGCGAGAGGTTCTCAATTTCCTTGATGAGAAAAGACAATTGCCCTGATTGACCAGTATTGTTTTTAAGAGACTGATCTACAATTTTCCAAAAAATGGATTCGTCCAACATCTCGGCGGTTTTATTCATTTTTGGTCGAGTCTTTTGGTGTTTTAGTTTTGTTTATAAAAGAAAAATTTGGCAGGCTACATATTGATAATCAGGATATCGATCTGGTTCTTATCGCGATCTTGCTCTTCGCGTTCTTCCTCTTCCGGCCAAAAGGGAATATGGTGAGGAATCTCTAATTGAACTGTTTTGTCGTATTGATTGTCGAGCTGCCTGAGCCGCTTTAATTCTTCGTAAATTACATACTCGGGAAGCATGCTTCCTCCATTTAACGTGCTCCGTGGGTTCCATTCTGGAGCGTTAACCAGTGCTTCCTGCTCCGGCTATATCTCTATAACGTGCAGATACCGTTCCATTATTCACTGAGATTGCGAAAAAAGGAAATTATTTTTCGAATTTGGGAAAAAGGTTTATGTTTCAGGAACTTGAGAGGATTCATTTTATGGCTAGATTTTTTGTTCCGTTTTCTATAACTGACAATCTTGTCACTATTAACCGGTACTCTGACAACTTTGTCAGGATCCACCCACATGATCGTGCTGATCACCTCGATGCGCCAAGAAGGCTTCATATCCGCCAAGAAAATCAAAAACGCCGTTTTCTGTGATCTCGATAATACGGGTGGCAAGGCGATTGACGAACCAACGATCGTGAGAAACGAATATAATGGTGTTAGGATATTTTTCTAAACCTTCCGCCAAGGCATGGATCCCTTCCAAATCGAGATGGTTGGTAGGCTCATCCAATACCAACAAGGTCGGTTCTTCAACCGATAGTTTGGAAAAGGCAAGACGGGCAACCTCGCCGCCCGAAAGGGCGGAGACGCGTTTTTCAACATCTTCTTTTCCAAACAAAACCTCCGCTAATTTTCCGCGAATAAAACCGTTGGCCTTATCTTGAAAATGATTCCATAGCCAATCCATAACCTCGGTGTTGGGATGGGAACGCACCTCGTTTTGATCTTGAGAATAATAGCCAGGCACCACGGCATGGCCCCATTCCGTTTTTCCAGAATCGGGCTCTAATTCTCCCATCGCAATCTTTAACATCGTTGATTTGCCAATACCATTGGGCCCAATAATGGCGATCTTTTCTTCCTTATGCACCTTAAAGCTGACGTTTTTGAGCACCTCTTTATCGTCAAAAGATTTATAAATATTATCCACGCTCAAAACGACTTTTCCCGTATCGCGTGCCGCCTTGAACTTAAAAAGAGGGTAACGCCTGGAACTCTTGGCGAGCACCTCGATTTCAATCTTTTCGACCTTTTTAAGTTTACTTTGGGCCTGGCGGGCCTTGGTCGCTTTCGCCTTAAAGCGCTCGATGAACTTGCGATGCTCGGCAACGATTGCTTCCTGTTTTGAAATTTCGTGCTCTTTTCGTTCCCGGTTTTCGGCTTTCATTTTTTCAAAACTTTCGTAATTGCCCGTGTACATTGTCAGGACTTCGTAATCCACATCGATAATATGCGTGCACGTTGTGTTTAAAAAATGATGATCGTGGGAGACGATAACCACACAGCCAGCAAAGCTTTGCAAAAAGGTTTCAAGCCAGGCAATCGAGACAATATCGAGGTGGTTGGTCGGCTCATCAAGAAGAAGAATATCGGGCTGCGCGGCAAGGACTTGGGCCAGTAATACACGAAGTTTATAACCACCCGAAAGCACAGAAAGCGGCTCATAATGAATCTTCGACGGGATTTTTAATCCCTCCAAAATTTCCGCAGCACGCGACTCCAAAGAATAACCATCATGGGCGATTACGACGTCTTCAAGTTCACCGAAGCGATCAACATCAAAGGCGTTTGGATCGTCCGCGGCAGCAGCGAGCATGATTTCTTTTTCTTCCATCGCCTCCCATAGAACCTTGTTCCCCATCATCACAACATGAATAATCGGGATCGCGTCGAGGTGGAAATGATCCTGCTCCAAAACGCCCAAACGTTTATTTTTCACCAACACGATTGAACCTGAAGTCGGTTCGTCTTCACCCGATAACATTCTTAGAAAAGTCGATTTTCCAGATCCGTTGGCGCCGACAATCCCGTACCTTGATCCACTATTTAAGTTAAAGGTCGCGTCAGAAAATAGAACACGCGCGCCAAATCCTACCGTTAAATTTTGAATCGAAATCAAAGGTCTTCTCCAATCACATGAGATTGGGACTTATGTCGGGCTGGGATCCAAGTCAACCGCGACGAGGCGTTCGTCCCAACTTTCTTCCTCTTCATATATTTCACACTGTTATTTGACACTGTCAGTTAACGCTGTTAGGTTGTTCTTATGAAAACGCTATTGACCATATCTGAACTCAGTGCACAAACCGCTCTTGCATTAAGCAAGTTGGAATTCGGTCAAGCGAGCGCCCGTGTTTCGGACGCGCCTTCGTCGAGAACGATCCGGTATTATTGCACCCATGGCTTGGTGGATAAACCCGCTTCTTTTAAAGGAAGAACGGCCCTTTATACGGAGCGACATTTGTTGCAATTGGTCGCCATAAAATCTCTTCAATCCAAGGGACGGGCGTTGTCCGATATTCAGGATGCCCTTCTTGGCGCGAGTGATTCCACGCTCAAGAAAATCTCGGGTATATCGGACGAGGAAACGAACGCACCGCCCGTGAAAAGCGCGGATGCTCCGAAACGAGGCTCTTTTTGGAAAGACACGCGACGCGTGAGCGTCGAAAAAACCTCCCCCCTTCCGGTCGTTTTGCCCGCCATCAAGCTCGCCGAAGGACTCACATTAATTTTAGAAACATCGGATCTCCTAGATTCGGATTTAGAAAGCATACGTGCAGCCGCAGAACCCTTGGTTGCACTTCTACAACAACGCCGAATTATTCGGCCGAAAAAGCGAGGTAGCTATGACGATTAATATCACTCCAATGACCGACGAAGAATGGACGAAAATTCCGACAGATAAGGAATCAG
>JALSKP010000832.1 GCA_026988815.1 Myxococcales bacterium
ACCAATTAACGGCTACTTCGTGATTGCTCGGAAAAAAGATGGCGCCTTCGGTGACATCGCCGATGTCTTCATTCCTGAACTTCGTTTGGGTAAGAAGAAAGTACGTGTAGAAATTCGAGACATTGATAAGGTTCTTATCGAAGACGGCGGTTCAACGACCACACGTACCTTCGCTGGCGGATTCGATAGCGTAAGCGTGCGTTCCATGGAGCGTGTCTCTTTGGTTTTTGGAAACCGTGGTTCTAATGGCGTCAATTGGCACGCCTATTCCGAAGATGTTGCAGAACCCACCGTCAAGAAAGGCTACAGGAAATTCACCCTCGCCAGTCCCGGCGTGGCGAATACAAAAGACTATTCAGGGAATGCATCAGCGGGGAATTTCGAATGAAAACCAAACACATGATTTTGCTGACATTCTTAGCGATACCTTTTTTAGGTAGTTGCGACACAAGTGCACCAGAACCACAATTTCTAACAAAAGTGGACATCTTCCTTTCTCAAAAGGAAGATGTTCCGATTAAGCAACTTCAAAAAGATATTGCCGAATCGGATAAAATTCTCGGCGCTTTTCACGATATGGATGTGCCCCAACTTGCAGACTTTTTGATCGCGGCGAAAAAACGTGGCGCGATCGTTAGAATCGTTGGAGACGAAGATTCAAAAGACCAAGTTGGATTCCAAAAATTACTGGATGCCGATATTGAGGTTACCTTCGGAGATGGCGCTTTTTCCTATCTTCCCGATCCCAATCTGGGAAACATTCTGGAGGACTGCGGTGTAAAGGATGAAAATCTCGTTCGTTGCCCGATGAATCCCGCAAATGATGTTGCCGTACCCGAAAAACGCGTTATGTATCGCCCCGGTTCAACCAACATTATGAGCCATAACTTCCTGCTTACTAAAAAGACGGTCGTTTGGAATCTTTCCCGTGGCGCGAGTTCCGATGTGGACGGTCCCCTGGTCGGATACCGTATTGACTCTGAGCAAATGTATGAGGTCTTCGAGCGAGAACAACGTCAGCTTTTCGGTGGTGCTTTCGCAACGACCTTAGACGTTTATAATGGCCCCACAAAATCCACGCAGCAAAATAACCCAAGCTTCAATGCCGAGAGTTACCTCTCCAATGCTGGCGAATTCAAAACGATGTTCAATCCCCAACAACGTTTGGTGAAAAAAGTCATCGATGAAGCCTATCGCTCCAAAGCCTCGGTCTGGATCATCACCGATAATATGGCCGACGATGTTTTGCTCGACGCGCTTCGTTATAAAGATAAATATTTTGACGTTCGTGTGATAACCAATGCGGCTTCTCAAACACCTAAAGTTTTTGAAGCTAAAGATAGCTTTGTTCGTAAGGCACCCGCTTCTATCGGCTACTTACCTACGATTGTCATCATCGATTCAGAACTCGATCGCGAGAAAGAACGACGTCCTCGTCAAGTGATGGTTCTGTCTCATCCCTTGCATAAAGCGGGCGCCTTTAGAATTCGCGGACCTCGAAATCCCGGAGGAGACGATCGCGTAGAAATCTATACCTCCGATTATTTCATCGACGGAAACCTTTGGGGGTTAAGCGAGTACAATAGTCAGGTTGACGATAGGAGTGAGGACGAGTCGCCAGGTCGTATTAAAGAGATCGATCAATTCGTTTCGTTTTTTAACGTTCTTTGGAAAAAGTCGAGTAAGTTATGAAAAAAAGTTTTATCATTCTCCTTCTTGCCTCAGGCACGCTTTTCTCGCTCAATGCTTGCACCGAATTTTCGGACGAAGATCAAGCCTCGCTCAACGAACCCTCTGTGAGTGTGGTGTTCAACCATACCGGGACCCGAGAGGGGAATCGTGACGATATTAAGTCGGCACAATTTCTTATCGATAGAATCGACTCGACCCGAAGCACCTTAAGAGGCGCTTTGTACGGTTTCTCAAACAAGGGCGTTATCGATGCTGTCGTACGCGCCCACTATCGTGGGGTCGACGTTAAAGTCGTCGGAGATGCAAGGCATTTTGGGTACAACGAACGCGGGTATAAAATCCTACAAGAAAACCATGTGCCGATGATTGTCGGAAATCAATTCCACATCATGCATAATAAATTTTTCGTCTTTGATGATTATTTTACATTCGTCGGAACGGGAAATATCACCACGACTGGATTCACACGTAATAACAACAATTGGGTTCTCATCGAATCGCCACAAGTTGCACGCGACTTTTTGGACGAGTGGGATCAAATGTGGGAAGGGCGTTTTGGATCCGTTAAGAAAATTGTCGATAACGGAAACGTCTACAAGGTCGGCGATACGACGATCGAGGTTTACTTCTCCCCTCAGGAAGATGCGATGGGACGCATTCTTGAAGAGCTTGATTTAGCCGATACCAATATTTACTTCTCGATCTTTGCCTTCACCAAAGATCAAATTGGAAGCCGTTTTGTTCAAAAACATCGAGAATTTCAAGCGTATAATAAAACAAAAATGCTAGAAGATCTCCCTGTCGTTTCTCTGATTGACGGAAAAGCTGAGCAACCCAAGAAAGTTGTCGGAGTCCTCGATAGAAGCCAAGTCGCGGGGAACTTTTTATATCACGAAGTCTATCGCCTTGCCTCATCGGGTGTTCCGATGCGCATGGAAGCGAACGAAAACTCTCGCGTTCCCGGTGATTATCAGGCTGGCGGCGGTCGACTCCATTCCAAAACCATGGTCCTTGATGCAGGAACCCCAAACGCACGCGTGATCACGGGCAGTTTCAACTGGTCATCAGCGGCAACCATTGCCAACGACGAGGTCCTCATCATTTTGCGTGGCCAAAAAATTGCTGATGAATACTTGAGAGAATTTAGAAATTTTTGGCGAACAAGCCGCCCTTTAGGAACCGCGGTTTGCAACTACCTTGTCGGTCAAACCGATAGCGATGTTGATCAAGAGCACATTGATCGTTTACCAAAAGACCTTCAAGGCCAGCGTCCATTATGCTCTGACGAGGTGGGCCCGGGCGACGTTATCATCAGCGAAGTTCAATGGCTTGGATACAATGGTGAAACCGATACTTCCGATCATACCGGGCGTCGTGACTTTATCGACAACGATGAATTTATCGAATTGTATAATCCGACCGATAAAACGATCAATCTTTCTTTATGGACGATTACCAACGGTTTCGATTTTAAAGTTGGATTCATTCCAGGAACGGTCATTCATCCCGGACAGTACTTCCTCGTCTTGGATCACAACTTGGCGGCCTTTTCCGACGTATCACCTCAGACCAAAACGGAAGCTTACGCTAACCCCGATTTTGCAACCAATGTTTCCAACGATCCAAGATTCCCTCGCCTAAATATTCAAAACTCAAGTATGGCTCTACATCTCATCGATGCAGACGGCGAGGTTATCGACCTTGCCGGTGATTCAGCGCCTCCCTTTGCTGGCGGAGCAGAACTCGATCGAAACAACGACATTGTAAAGGTGCGATCGATGGAACGCATTATTACAAATGGAAAGGTCAAAGGTGATGGAGATAAACGTTCAAGCTGGAAAACCTGTTCGGCGAAAGAAGGCGGTAAGAATGTGAACAAAGCGTTTAGGACGCTCATCAGCGCCACACCTGGCGAAGCCAATTCCAAATAACCCCAACCCAAAAATATAGGGCGTTAAAAAATACCAAATAGCCCTTTCAGCATTTTCGCTCTCGACGAGTTGGTTGAAAGGCAAAAATAGGCTACCCTCTTAGGGCAACCACAGAGGGTTGCCCCTACAAAAGAACGGTTCGTCGTTGTTGTATGGACAACAAATATCGAGGCAGTCAATGAATAAAAGAAGTTTAATATTTTTGGTTTGTACCCTTTTGGGTGCATCTTTTTTTTGGAGCAGTATTAAATTACAACACGATGTGCAAAAAGCACCCGGCTTAAAAGATGACGCCCTCAAAAAATCACTTCGAAAATCTCATGCGGGACATCAAGTTCTAAGTTACCGACAAGCGAGAACCCTGCTTTTCACAAAAATTGACGGAAGCGGCAAAAAGGCAAAAGGTCGATTCACCGGTGAGACGATGAGTTATGTTTGGCAACCTCTTCCCCATGTTGGGAATGTTGGTCACGCGTGGCCACGAACACGTCTTCCAAGAGAGGCGGCCAGTGATCTCCATCATCTTTTTCCCCTTATTCCAGAGGCAAATATTGCACGGAATACACTCAAGTTTGGACAAGTTTTCGTCCCCGCTTGGAGTCGCGGAGGATCGCGAACAGGCGTGAGCAAAAAAGGACGCGTCGTTTTCCAGGTCCGACCCGATTTTAGGGGAGATATCGCACGATCGATGTTTTACGTATCGACAATGTATAAGCTGAGCATCGATAAAGACGAGGAGAAGGTACTCAGAGAATGGCACATGAAAGATCCCGTAAGCGCGATCGAAAGAAAACGAAATGCACTTATTTTCCAACACCAAAAATCGGAAAACCCCTTTGTCAAAAACCCTAAATTAGTAAACCGAATTAGTGATTTCTAAAAAACCGAGTAGTATGAGACTTACCCTATTTTTATCCATATGCCTTTTTACTATTTCTTGTAGTGAAACCAACAACACAACCCCGAGGTCGGACACATCGCCTGAAATCGATATGGGAAAAGATCAAGCCTCGGATACTTCCGATGTTTTTCCCGATCTAGGGAAAGACCTCGCCGAGGATCCAAGCTCCGGAGATCTGGGCGGCGATGCAAACGATATGAACCCCAGTGACACCAATACCGAGGACGTGGTAGACCCCGATCCGGGGGGCGTCCTCCTACGCGCAGACCTTCGTGAAGAAACGATGGTCAATCATATGCCGCTCGGCTATCGCATCGCTCGCGACCAAATGTACACCTTTCGCGGTATCGACGATGTCGGTGGCCGCATAGAGGGAATTTATTCTGGACGAAGCGTTGATACCGACGGTTCGAGAACGCCCGGTGGCAATTGTAAAAAAGCTGACGGAAGCGATTTCGGCTGCTCCTTCAACACCGAGCATAGCTTTGCAAAAGTATTCTTGCGTCGATATCTGACTGAGGGATCCTCAGAATATCGTGCCGCCGAGGGAGATATTCATCATATTTTCCCCAGCGACCAGGGCATTAACAACGAAAGATGGCACTTTGCGTTCGGAAACACGGATTGCGGACAGCTCATGACCTGTAAAATCAACGAAGAGTCGTTTTTGGGATTACCCACGGGTGCAACAGGCTCCATCAGCTGTTCCCACGGCGATCCAGAAGAGGGCGACTCAAGTTGCGTTATGCAAGTTCGCGATCTCAGAAAGGGCGATATCGCCCGAGCACAATTCTATATGTCCGTGCGGTACGATATGCCCATTCCCGAAGATTCCGAACAGATACTCAGGGAGTGGAACCGAGACGATCTACCCGATGAAAGGGAAAAGAAACGCAATGATCGCATCGAAAGATCGCAGGGAAATCGAAACCCTTTTGTTGACGATCCCACACTTGTGGACAAAATCCGCAATTTTTAAGGTGGCCTTAGACCTGCCTAGTTTTCTCATTTCCGACGATCTGTGTGGGAATGCTTTGTATAAGTCGCTGTCTTAGCGACAAAATTTCATGCGCAAAATATCGCTTGAATCGAATTCAACTTAGATCTAAGGTCGGCGACCAAAAACTTGAATTCTTAACAAGAGAGAAATATGAAATTAAAGAACGGACTTATTATCGCCCTAATAGGCTTTTCAGTTGCATGTTCAAGCGACGAAAATAACACGAAAAACAACGGGGGTTCGAACACCAATAATACCACTGGTACGAACAACACCAATAATACCACCGGTACGAACAACACCAATAATACGACTGGTACGAACAATACAAATAATACCACTGGTACGAACAATACGAACAATACGAACAACACCACTGGTACGAACAATACAACCAACACCAACAATGCCAACTGCACCTACGACTCGTTCCCGATTGGGAATTTTTTCTTCCAAGGTCAGCTCGACGGCAGTGGCGGTCAAGTGCTTCTATTTGAAGAAGGTGCAACACCGGACTCCTCAACCATCCTTTCTCTTGAGTTCTATGAAAAGAATATGGACCAGATGGATTCCATTCTTATGGGACCAGGAACCTTCGAAATCGCGGCCAGTGCGGATGACCAAAATTATGAAACCTGCACAACCTGCGTGCGTATCGCCCAAGAATGTGACCAAGACGGAAATTGCGGAAAAGAATTTCTCGCGACAAAGGGAACGATCGTCTTCACAGCCATCGATGGGGATACCGGAACCGTTACAGGAATGGTTACAGGATTAGAAGCTGAAGAAGTCACCATTGACGATGCGACGTTTAAGTCCACACCCGTTCCGAACGGCGAAGGGTATTGCCTTGATTCACT
>JALSKP010000833.1 GCA_026988815.1 Myxococcales bacterium
CGACGCATTTTTAGTGGGGACCTCCACGGGTAAGGTTCTTTCCTACCCAGGGGCGAGGACACTAATTCAGATGAAGGGGCCGGTGAGGGACATAAAAATGAAAGGAGAGTATTGCATTATCGCTGACGTATCCGCTCAGGTCGCCGTTGGTTTATCGGGTCTTGGCAAAAAGAAAGCAGAACTCGAATTAGTAAATATGCCTACGAATAAGAATGCGGTCCTGGGTGTGGATATCAACGCGGAAGGGGAGTGGGTTATTTGTGATGCTTCTGAAACTGCATGGAAAGGCATTGGGAAGGAGGGGCAAAGCTATGAGGAAGTTGGTGAGGAAGTTATTCATTTCAAAGGCGTTTACGATTTTAAACATCTTAAGATAGGCGATACTTTTTATTCTCAAAATTATCGGACGACTGGGATTCATGCTCTGAATTTGAAGGATGGAAAGCTCGAGGAAATCGTAAAGGCGCCTTTCAAAGCCGATCTTCTTCGTGTTTCAAACGATGGTCGGACCCTCTTTGCAGCGAGTAGTTATCCAACTCAAGACATTGTACTGTTTCGGGATGGTAGGTGTGCTTACCATGAGACGGACGGACTTTTCCAAACTCAAGTATCACCTTCGGCTAAGCCTACGATTTCCCCTGACGGAAAATGGGTCGCTATCGGCGAGCAAAAGGATAATTATCGCGATGGTTATGTCTCGCTTATTAATGCTGAGGAGGGAAAGAAATACAAACTTTTCAATCCGAATACCTCCAACGAATGGATCAATGATATTCACTTCATTAATGATGAAGAACTATGGGTAAGCTACGCGAATCATAATTCTTGTGTTTGGAGCGTGGAGAAAAAGTCGGTCATCGAGGAAAAAGAACAAGCCGATAGTTTGGATCGTTTTGGCGATGTTTTTGTCGAAACTTTTGAGCAAGAAAGGGTCAAGTGTTGGAGAAATAAAGAGCTGATTTCTGATGTTGAAATGACAGGAAATACCCTGCTGGATGCAAGTCAGGACGGTGCCGTGTTACTGACCATTTCTTTTAGCACCATCCACGTTATCAAGAATGGTGAAGTTTGGTCGCTTGAGGGGGCTGGGTTTAGCTGCTGTCTTTCGCCAAACGGGAAGTGGTTATTCTACGTCGGTGAAGATGAGCAAAGTGAGGCGATTTTATACGAGGTCGAGACGAGAAAGGCTGTTCATACTTTTGAGAAAAGCAATAGAAGTTCCTTATACGTTGAGGACGATGGGACGACATGGACAATGAGTAGCGAGGAGATTTTAGTTCACGATCCCGATGGTGGACTGAATCGACGCATTACATCTCCACCCCCGAGAGAAATTAAGCGAAAAATAAAAGACGCCTATTGGGACGGGACGGGAAATATTGTTTGGATATTTTCGGATATGTTTCGTCCACCGAGTGGCGCTTCGGTGTCGACCCATCGAACGATTCTTTGGGATAAAGAAGGAAAGATTTCTTGAGTTCGGTGGGAAGGATTCTGCAGTCAAAGGATTGGTTTGTTTTTTGACATTTACCTTTGGGTGATGCGAAGATAGTAAGTTTTTTTACATTGTTTCGCCGCAGGCAAGGTTTCTTCCTAACCAGGTAGTAGCGCTGCACAAATGACCCTAGCACCCCAAGAGTATTTCCTCGGAAGTGCTAACGCACATCCTCAGGGCGCCCTCTCCAGAGGTAGAGGGAACTTCTCTTCATTTCAAAGAGGAAACCTCTTTCATTCAACCCGTCGAAAATGATCACACTATCTTTAATCAGACACCGGAAAAGATGTGTCTGTTTAAAGGCAGTCGGAGATTGAATTTGATCTGTGTAGGGAAACCCTCTGTGGCGTGCGAAGCCTACCCTTGGGTATACCCGGATTACGCCTATTTATGAGCGATCTGTGGTAACCCTAGCGGGATCTTCCTACAAACCAATCCGTTTCCGATCGTCTTTAATCAGACACGGAAAAGATCTAGCCTTGACGGAAAGGGCGTGTGAATCTAATTTTTTAAAATCCTCACATCAGGCCAATTTTTGGAATCTAGCAAACTCAGAAAACTCAAATTAGAAATTTCGGTAGCGCAACGAAACTCAAATGATAGTCGCGCTCTTCGACTGATTTTAAGCAATCTTTCAAAACTCGAAGACAATGCGGTTCTCAGAGAACGCGTAGCGATTACCCTGGCCCAACTCGGTGAAAAGAGAAGTGCACTTGAAATTCTGGACATCGTTGGGCGCCATTATACGAATATGGGCCGCGCCATGCGAGCGATTTCTGCAGCCAAACAGATGCGCCTGTTGAATCCAAATACCGATGCGCTTTTGGACAGTATTGCTGCGGTCTACAATATTCGAAGTCCCTTTATCGATGAAAACGTGAAGGTCAACTTAGCCGAACCTTTACTCATCGATCTCGCTGGTCGCGAACCCTCGCTCCCGATTCGGGAACTTATGGCACTCGCCGCTGAACATGCCAAAGATCTTCAGGGAATGGCCGTTGGACCTCAAAAGGTACCCCCCATTCCATTTTTGTCTTTGCTACCTGAGAATGCACTTTTAAAAGTGCTCGGTCTTTTAGAATATTCTGTCTTCGACAAAAAGGAGTCTTTGCTAAAACGAGGCGATACCCAAAAGGAATTGATCTGGACGGTTAACGATCGTCTCATCGCCAAGAGCCGTGAAGGCAATTATTCTCTCCCTCCAAGTTGCCTTATCGGACTCAATAGTTTTGGTGATTCATCAAGAGGAAGTGAGATCGATCTCGTTGCTCCTGTGGGTAGCGAAATTCTTCGTTTGACGGCCAACGCAATTGAAGAACTTCAAGCTCTCTTTCCTGATTTTGAAAATCGTCTTTCAACCCTAAGACGCCATTCAATGACCGAGCGTCTGCTCCGACGTCATCCTATTTTTGGGGGACTTAACGATAAAATGCGTGTGTCCGTCATCGAAACCTTTACCGGGATGCGTGTCAGTGAAGGCGAATCCATCATCGAGCAAAACCATCCAAGTCCGGGATTATTTATTGTTTTGGACGGCGAGATTGATATTGTACGGGAGAACGCGTCGACCACCGTTGTTGTATCGACCTTAATATCGGGAGATGTGTTTGGAGAAGTTGGATTGATTACCAATCAACCTGCTCATGCCGGATGCGTAATGGCAAAAACTGGACATCTTTTGCATTTGCCCCGTGCGGATTTCTCCGCCCTTGTCGCACGTTATCCTTCCGTCGCCGAATATACGGCCAACCTCGCCGAAACCCGACTCAACGATTTTTCAAGCTAAGGTGTTAGCGCGTCAGGGACGGTCGTTTGCCCAGACCCTTGCGCTCCCCAACATTGAACGCTTCCTTCAAGCGTTAATCCACCAGTATGGCCTTGTCCTGCAGCGAGAATTTGAAATCGGCTTGCAGCTGGTGGAGTCGTGCTTCCTTCTATGTCCAGTCCCCAGCATTCCACTTCGTCGGTTCCCAAAATTCAGCAGGTATGTTTGTGTCCGGCACTGACGTATTTGAATTTTTTCCCCATCGGTGGATTGGTTCTTCCGTTCCCACCATTTCCCCAACACATCACCGAACCATTGGTTTTGACGGCGCATCCGTGATGGGTTTTGTGGTGCTTCCGGCAGATAGAGATTTGAGAAAACAGAAAGGGAAGAATGTAAGCCTTTCTAAGGTTAAAGATAAAAACGGGCGAACCCGATTTCAGGCAGGTCCTGATAAATCCAAGGATAGAGGAGGAAGATGATGAAAGGTAGAAAGGAACAGCGCGAAAGGTTGAGTACACGTGTTTCAAAGGAGTTGAGCTATGCGGTGAAAGCGCAGGCTAGGGAGGAGGGGGTTTCAGTCAGTGAGGCTATCCGAAATTCGCTTAAGCAATCGGTTTCACCGGCGGCTAAAAAAGATGAGTTTACAATGCGGTTTAATCAAATTGAAGCGGCTTTAAAGTTATTGGCGAATCGCAAGGGTTATGACGATATGATGGGCCAGGTCGAACTCATCGGTGAACTCGTCGCTTCATCAATGATGGCCGCTGATTATCATGACAAAGAAGCTGAAACCGACCACGAGACAGCATTAGAATATATGGAGGAGCGTTACCGTATGTTTATAGATTTTGTGCATGCACGCCATAAAGAAGGGAAATTGCTTGACGATTTAGAAAAAGAAAAGCGGAAACCATTATGAGGACGTTGGGGCCTGTTTTTCAGATGCATCATGCATCTATGGGGTTCTGTAAACCCCGCTCATTGCCCTACGGGCTACGCTTCCGCACTCCCGCTACGCTCCCGTTTGTGCAGCTACCATTCGGGGGTGTGACAGAATCCCATAGACGCAGATGGGCCGGTAGTTACCGGTGTTTGCGCGGGAACTGCGTTCCCTGGCGGCGAACACCAATCAAAGGAGTTTTAAGATGAACCGAATAAGTGCGTACTGGACCTTTATAGAAACGAGAGGGGTAGGGTTGATTTCGTTTGTGGGCGAAAATGGGTTAGAGGCAGTGAAAGAAATAGAAAGCGATACCGTGACACGATTCGAAGAAATTGTGGATCACCTGAAAGACAAGATTCGCCGTTTTAACAAACAAACATATTATCCCAATCAAATTATAAAAATGTTACGGGAGGATGGCCTTACGTGGCACCTCAAAGATCGCAGCCGATATCAGCCCGAATATTTCGGAACGCATGATGTAGCTTCGTTAGGCTTGAGAAAATCCGCGAGCTATTGGGATGAGCTGGAAGAAAAGCAACAACCCAAGATTGTCCACCCTACTCCCGAACCTCCACCAAAGCCTTCAGAGAAATTGAAGTCGAAGTGGAAAACGTTTTCAAACAAACTCGAAGAATCTGTTAGCGCTCATATGTTTACTTCCTGGTTTGAAAAAATAATACCACTTAAAATTGAAGCGTCCGAAACGATTTTGATGGTGTACGACGAATTTTTCGTCGAACACATGACTAAAAAGTACTTAGATATTCTGCAGTACACATTGGGAACCGATAATGTACGATTGATAACATACGACGATGGAAGGAAATTTAATTAAGTAACGTCGAGATAAATCTATGACCGAAAAAAAAGATAAAAACGTAATTGGAGAAGAGACCACAGGTTCAGGCTCGGGGAAACATTCGATTTGGCTCCCCGATGAACTGATAACCGTGTTAAGATTGAACGCCCTTTTGGCGCAGATGCGACAAAAAGAATATTTAAATGAAATAGTCATAACGTGGTTACTTCATCGTAAAGCAGTTAAGGAAGATGAAACCGTTAATTTAATGTATTCGTACCCCTATCCTTATATGCAAATTCCCACGAATAACGAGGAAGCTACGAACGCGGTAAATCGGTATTGATGGTAGATAGTGACCCGCAGGGGAGTGCTAGAGATTGGCACGCCGCAACGGATGACAACCCACTACCGCTAGTGGCCCTAGATCGGGCTAACAACGTCAGGACGTTGAACAATATCGCAAAATCATATGATTTTGTAGTAATCGATGGCGCTGCAAAATTGGAAGATATGATGGCGGCCGCCATTAAAGTGGCTGACTTGATTTTAATTCCGGTGCAACCAAGTCCTTATGATTTATGGGCTGCTTCGGATCTTGTTGATATCATTCAAGCACGTCAATCTGTAACGGACGGACTCCCGCCAGCCGCATTTGTTATTACCAGAGCAATACAAGGAACTAAGCTCGGCGAAGAAATAGGACGAGCTTTGGGCGAATACGAGCTAGGAGTTTTTGACTCTCATATTGTTCAACGTCAAATATATCCACAAACGGCGTCAGAAGGGCGCACTGTTTTCGATAGTTCGAACACGAAAGCGATTAAGGAAATAAATGATCTCACTGATGAGCTTTTTAGACTCATGGAGGGAAAATGAAACTTTCAAAAAACCGACCTAGCAAAGCAGCTCAAAAGAAAAAAACGATGATTGCGGATGTAACCGGAAGCATCGAAAAAAAACGACGGTTGAATACTGAAATTGAAGAAAGCGTTTATAAAAAAATAAAAATGCAAGCAGCAGAGGAGGGGAGAACGATTTCCGAAATCACTCGGAAACTTTGGCTTGAGTATTTAGGAAAAAACAGCGCAGAAAAACAAGGTTTTGAAGTCTTTCAGAAGATAAGAGATGAGCTTCTTAAGAGAAAAGAAGATGATTCTAGGGATAGGGTCGAAAGTTATATAAGAGAGATGCGGGAAAGTGTTGGCACGTCGATATACTTAGAAAAATATAAAGGTTTGGCAAAATTTTTGAAATCTCATAATGCCTATACTCCTGTTTTCGAACCACACTTTCTGGTTCTAGCATCGTACCTCCCTTGAGTGGTTATGAGTTAATGAGTGGGATTGAGTGTTTTTGTTGAGGTGAGCGTT
>JALSKP010000834.1 GCA_026988815.1 Myxococcales bacterium
TGGACGGTGGAAGATCTACGCGCGATTATCAGCAGCATATAGACAGCCGTTTTAGTATCAATTCCATACCGCAATACAATTACAACTGTACCCCAGTAGGTGATTAACTTGTTTAGAAAGAGGATCGGCTTTTTTGCATTCTTCGTTATCGGTTTTTTATGCGTCTGGTTTTTGAAGTCAGAAAAAAGGGAAATAAAACTGCCGAAAAAGAGCGCCAATCAAACAAAAAAAATAAAAAGGTCTCCCCATATACTTCCAACCCCTGTCGACAGCGCGTCAATATTAGTCCCTCTAAACGTGGAAAACGAGGATGAGGATAGTGTTCGGGATATAGAAGAGTGGCAAGGAATGAAAGTCCCTACTATTCAGCCTCATTGCAGTTCTGAGGACGGTTGTGGGCTTGCAATGGCGTGTATTGATAACAAATGTGTTCCATGCGAAGAGGATCCCGATTGCGCAACAGGCGAGGCTTGCATTTTGCAACATTGTGTTCCAGAAGAAAACGGTGCTTGTAGAACGCGAAGAGACTGTGAAGAAGGTGCGCTCTGCGTGCTCAGCGGGTATTCGTTTGGTGCGAGAGGGAATAGCGAAATGAAGGCATTTTGCCGCCTGTCAGCGAGCGGCGAAGAACAGGTTGAAGACAAGGCGGAACGCAAAAAGTTCGATGAAGTTCGTGGACCCTATCAAGCTCCATCCTTGGAGTTTTCTGACCTTGCCAAGGGATTGGAATATGAAGAATAGTATTTTTGCATTCACTCTCATTTTAGGGTCCCTTTTTTCGCTGACATGTTCGGAAATGGTCGATGAAGAACGTCCGTTGATGCAAGCGGATTTAAAAAAACTATGTGATGGAAGTGATGATATTGTGCTTCGTATTCGAAGTGAAACACCTCGCCTGGGGCCTGGTGATTTACTCTTTTACGAAAACGGACGCAGCTATTTTTACTTAACCGGAAAATGTGAGTTTTGGTCCGGGTTAGAGACACGCACGGAAAAAAATCTGAAATTGGCAGGCCCGATGGTATCCCGAATTCGTAAAGGAAGCTTTGATGAGGAAAATGGATTGAAATTTCTCAAACTGCTTCGTATGGATAGGTGGGGGGAGTTGGATGGTGTTTATTTTAACTATCTACCTAACACGCATGCTGGCATTTCAATAATCAAGACAAGAACTCTCTCATTTGCTATCACCGAGCCGGGAGATCCAGAGGCGTATCGAAAAACTGAGATCGGTAAAACATATTTCAGAACCGTAGAGGGGCTCTCTAATGCAACTGCCTTTGCACGTGATTTTTTGGAACCCATTGAGAAGGGACCCCTACGCATTTTTGTAGCTGAGACGCTTTATGACGACTATTGGGCTAGGGCCGAACATCCTCCAATTTTCGTTGATTGGCCCTTGGACGTGAGCGTTTTAGAACTCTCAAAACAACAAAATCCCTATTGTTACGGGAGGTCTTTCCTCGTTACTGGTGATGATGCGGAGGTCTTTTGGAATGCAAGAGAAAAATACACGCGTGAGGTGGCTACAACCTTCCCCTTACTGATGGGTGTTGAAGACGAAAGTGGTGGGAAACATGAAATTTATATTAGAAGTGTGCTTCCTTTTGAGAACGAGCTAGGGCTGGTGCCTTTGGACGGAAATTTTAATGGTGACTCTTGCCAATAAAACTTTACCGTTTTGAAAATTCCTTTCCATACTGATAGACCTCCTCAATAAAAACCCTTTCGAGGTCGAATAAAAGAATAATTCAGGGGACGCGGGAAAGCTATTGCCTAAGCCGTAAAACCGTTTTTCAGTGGTCGGGTTGCAGTATCCTTATAGAGGGTGTTCAAAACAGGAGGTTGATATGGAGGCTAACGATGGACGACAAAGAGATCATCTATCTAGATCCATGGGACCGTCGAGAGAAGTCAGATCGAGCATGGGCAGCTTTTAACATCTATTTGGACCTGGGGCCGGTTAGGACCGTCGGGACCGCATACGAGCAGTACAAGAAGCAATTTAGGCCCAAAAAGGGCACGAAAAAGGCCTTTGACCCCAAGAAGGAACAAACACCCGGTCATTTCAAGAAATGGGCTAGTGAGTTCAAATGGCGCGATAGGGCTTTTTCTTACGATAACCACTTAACGAAAGTCGAACGCGAGGCCACCCAAAAGATTATACAGCTCGGCGCCGAGAAAATCGGAAAAAAGTACGTCAATCTGATTCGACTCCAAACGATTAATCTTGAGCGCGCGCTCCAAGAAGGAACGCTTAGCCAAGTTACCAACCATACTTTCAATTCACTCTTGGACCGATACGCGGGACAGGCAAAGCAAAGCGTGGAGATCATCGAAGAAGAAACAACGGACGACGATACGCCTGTTGCTATTCGTCATAAATTTTATGACGAAAAGAAGACCGCTGAAATTGCAGCATTGTTGGTTGAGTTCGATGTCTTTACCGAAAAAGAAGAGTGAAAACGTTGAAAGATACAAACGGCTGCGGGCCTTCGAAATATCCGCGTATTTCGCGACTTATTCCCAATCTTTGTTTTGGTGATTGCTGCAACCAGCACGATCTAGACTACGCAAAGGGCGGAGATGTTAGCATGTGGCGAGCTGCTGAATCGCGCTTTTTAAAGTGTATGCTCAAGGCGGCGAAAAATCCTTTTATGCGTCTCGCGGCTCACGTCTACGCTTTTTTTACTAAACTCCTCGGCAGGTATGCCGGTTGGAAATTCCGAAGGGAAAAAATGAAATTTACCTGCGAAAACGACGTTGGAAAAAAGGGACCGAGGGTCTTTGTAAAACCATCATTCATGCGGTTAAACAAAAACATGAAATAAATTGTCAATTGATTTTCACCTTGAATTCTACTTATTAGTACCTCTAATTTAGGGGGTATTACCCTGTGTTTCTTGGGCCGGAAAAATCCTAATATTTTAACTCCCGAAAATGATCGTACTAAGGCGCAACTGTGTGTTTTGTTGCGCGTTGACACCAGATGCTAGGCGACATAGATTCCTGTAAAACCTTTATATAGGTATGTTATGTCAATGTTGAAAAAATTCGGAGAGTTCTTTGTCACAATAGAATCCGACGACGCTATTCCGAATGATGCGGCATCAAAAGATGTGGAAAAAGCCGCTAAAGCAGTGGTAGACCACGTTGAAAAAAGGGCACCATCAACAGCTCCAAAACAACGGGTTCAGGTTGAGGATCCCTTCGCTGGGGATGATTTTGATATTGAAGCGCTGGAGGCCGAACTTGCCTCGGACCGAAAGAAAGCGATTCAAGCCGGACATATCTCCGCTCCCTCACATTCGGGGTCTTCGGCAGGCGCTTTTTCTCCCAAAGGGTTTGACGATATTTACCAAGAAGCGGGATTACCCACAGAAATGTCAAACGACTTTACCGTGTATACGATCGAGCAATTGCTTGCCAATCCCCATCTCCAGAATCTTCCCGATGCGACAAAGCGTGCATCATTAATGGTCGCCCTTCAGGCGAGGAAGGTAAGTGCGGCCGAGGTCGTCTCTGATGCGCGAAATCGCGACCATGCTTTGGATGAGCACGATGCAGAATTGATGAATACCTTGATCGATCTTGAATCAGCGACAGCCCAGTTGAATCGAGATGCCGAGGATCGTATCAACGCTCTTCTGAACGAGTTACGCGAGGATATTGCTGCCAATAATGAAAAGGTAGAATTTGCAAAAGCGACCTATTACGATTGGAAACAACTTAAGATCGAAGAAGAGAAACGCCTTTTCGACGCGATCTCTCATTTAGTTGAACCAGGTGTGGTAAACCCTGTTTCTAAAGATGAATAACCAACCTATTTTTGATTTACATAAAAACGAGAAATAAACATGGCAAATGTCAGAATTAATACCGGTGGAAAAATACTTGCTGCGATCCTAGCGCTTGCAGCGCTTGGGTTCGTCGGGTGGAAAATGCTCCCCAAAAAAGACGCAGAAAAAGAGAGCAAGGTTATTCCAAAAATTTCCGGTACGGAGACCAAAGTCGCAAACGGCGATTCGGGTTCTACTCCAGGAATTGATAGGCCTATTAAAGTTGCTATCGTAACGTGGGGCGGCTACGCGGGCGGCATCAAAGCCAATAACGGTTTCAAGGCCAACAAGGATAGCGTCTTTTGGAAAGAGTACGGTATCGAGGTTGAGTTAAAAGTGATTGATGATTACGCAGCCAGTCGTGATGCTTTCAAGAAAGGTGGCGACAAGGGCGGCGTTGATATCATGTGGGCCACCGTTGATTCTTACGCGCTTGAATATCCAGAAATCAAAGATCTCAATCCCTTGGCTTTTATGCAATACGATTGGTCACGTGGCGGAGATGCGATCGCGGTAACGTCGGAAATCAAACATGTTTCTGATCTGAAGGGAAAGCGTATCGCAGTTGCTGAGGCCACACCTTCTCATTATTTCGCGCTCTATCTTTTGTCTCAAGCGAACATGAAAACAGGCGATGTGAGTTTCGTTTACACCGCGTCAGCAATCGAAGCAGCGGCTCTTTTTAGAACGGGAAAAGTCGACGCTGCCGTAAGTTGGTCACCTGATGTTTATCAAGCGGCTGAAGCGAGAAAAGGCGGACATATTTTAGCCTCCACCAAAGATGCAACCGCATTGATTGCCGATATCTTTGTTTCGCGTGGCGATTTTGCAGAGAAGCATCCTGAGCTTTTGGCCAAGTTTTTGCTCGGTTGGTTTGACGGTGTTGAGCAAGTGAATAAAAACCCCGCGTCGGTTTACGACCTCATGGTCAAGGGATTTGAAGGGATTAAGAAAGAGGACGCCAAAGGAATGGTCGAAGACGTCAAGCTTCCCTCCTACGCTGAGAACTTAGCATTTTTCGAAGTAACGGGTGACCAGCTTCGTGGATACGATGACATTTATAGCGAGAGTTTAACGATCTGGCGCTCGCTTGGAAAAATTTCCGGTAAGACCTTGGCCGAAAAAACACGTACACCAAAATTCTTGAACGCGATTAAGAAAGAGGCTGAAAAACGATTCGGGAAAATTGAAACCAAAAAATCGACCAAAGAATTTGCATTCAATTTTGACGAGAAAAAAGTTGAGAAAAAATCGATTCTAACCAAACGTATTTCTATCTTCTTTCCCTCCGGAAAATTTGAATTGGATGGAAACGCTAAGATCATTTTGGATGACGCCGCCGCTTTGGCTCAAACCTTCGGCTCAGCCAATATGCGTGTTACCGGAAACACCGACAGCAAAGGAAATGCCAAAAAGAATCAAACGCTTTCTAAAAAACGCGCGCAAGCCGTTGTGAATTATGTGGTTCAGAAACATGGGTTTCCGAAAAATAAATTTATTGTTGTCGGTGCCGGTTCAGGAAACCCTGTTGCCGATAATAAGACCGCTGAGGGTCGTCAGCAAAATCGCCGCACCGATTTCGAAATCGTACGCTAGTTTACCACCTATGAGGTCCTTCTTTGTTTGAACTTCGACAAGCCCTTCCAAAATCTACACGTTATGCCATTGGTGGAATAACCGTTGCGATCCTCGTCATCATCTGGGTTGCGGTGACCGCAAGCGGAATATTTTCTGCCGCGGTTCTTCCCGGACCTGGTGATCTTTTACGCTCGGTTCCCAAAATGTGGAACTCGCCAAATTATATGGCCATGAATGCCTTGACCTCCCTCAGTCGTATTACCGCGGGCTTCGTGCTTGCCGGTCTGGTGTCCGTTCCTTTAGGGGTACTGATGGCATCGTTTACGCCTATACGAGCAGCGGTGAACCCGATTATTGGGCCCATGCGTTTTCTCCCCATCGCGGCCGCAGTTCCTATTTTTATTCTCTGGTTCGACTTCGGCGAGACAATGAAGGTGACCCTACTTTTTGTGGGTACCTTCGTTTATCTTTTGCCTCTTGTTGTCGATACCGTGGATCAAGTGGACGATGTCTATCTTCGAACGGCAGCGACTTTGGGTGCGACTAAAGCTCAGATTATCAAAACGATTTTAATACCCGCATCGCTTCCCGCCATTTTTGAAGCCCTGAGAGTAATGTATGGCATCGGTTGGACCTATGTCATGTTGGCCGAGTTCGTTACCGAAGAAGGAACGGGTTATGCTGGTATCGGATACTTAATTAATAAAATGCGACGCTTTGGTTCCCTCAGTGACGTTCTTGTTTGCGTTGCCCTCATCTTATTTTTGGGAATTGCAGTTGATCGTTTGCTTGCCTGGATCGGAAAAGTATTGTTTGCGTGGGCACAACCAGCGGTGAAAGGATGACAGAAATAGTGGAAGAGACATCAAGCGAAAAGATTCCCGTCGTCGAGGTTAGAAATCTTACGCGCACCTACACCTCGCCGGAGGGGGAAAGTTTTACGG
>JALSKP010000835.1 GCA_026988815.1 Myxococcales bacterium
CCGCAATCAGATGCGCTTGCACAAGGAGCAGCATATCTTGGAACACAAATACTTTCAGTTTCCTCGACGCACATTTCTGGATCGGGTTCGGGTGCGGGGTCCCCTTCAATACAATCGGGATCGTTGGGATCGCAGGAGGGCAATGTGCCTGCACTCCCGGAGCAAGAACCAAAGGTGTAGGTGACACACACGTCCTCGCCCGAACAATCACTATCAGATTCACAAGGGGGCGCAGGAGCGGTTATACAAACAGCGACGCCTTCATTAATACATGCTTCGCAAACAGGGGGTTCTTTACCAGGTTCAGCCGGCGGACATGCTGCACAATCATTTTGCACAACTTCACAAATCTCACCTTCCTCGCAGACGATGCTAGCACACGGATCGTCGAGTGCTGGTGCGGAAAATGCGACCGAAGATGCGGAAGCTGTAATAGCGAAAATTAAATAAGAGAGGGTGTTTTTCATTGATAATCCTAGGGTATCCATCGAAGGGGTGTTTGTGTTAAGTGGTCATGATTAAGTCTAACGCAAATGTGATGCCAAGTTGAATTCAACGAAAATACGCCAAATAAGTAAGTTTTTTCTCAAAAAGTTGCGAGATCGGAGTTCTGAATCTCAAATTTCTGAGGTTTTAGGTGATTGATACCACCGAAGGCTCACTTATAAAGAAATCGATCGCCATTGCTTGGCCGACGGTTCTTCAAGCGATACTTGTTAACTTCTATGCTTTCAACGATTTCTTTTTTGTCGGAAAATTAAATAAGCCCGCGGCCACCGCCGCCCTATCTTCGTGCCTTGCGCTTATTATTATTCAGTTCGTGTGGGTGCGTATCGTTCCCGGCGGTGCAACGACCTTGATTGCTCAATTTACCGGCGCCAAAAAACCAGAGCGTGTCGCATCCCTTTTTCGCCAGGCCCTGGTAGGTAGCGTTTTCTTCTCGCTCTCTCTTTCCTTGGTCGCTCTTTTCGGTTTAGATGTTTTAGTAAACTTGAATAACGTTACGCCTGCGGTTGGGGAGTATGTAAAAGAGTATATGAAAGTATTACTCTTCGGTGCCCCGGCGTTTGCCATCATGCTTGTCGTCATCGGCACCTTTAGGGCACGTGGAAATACACTGCTTCCTTTGCTTCTCGAAGTTCTCAGTTTATTCGTCAATACGATCCTTAATTACGCGCTCGTATTAGGGAATTTGGGAGCGCCACAAATGGGTGTGGAGGGAGCAGCCATTGCAACCCTTGTAAGCCGAGGGCTGCCAGGTTTGATCGGGCTCATCTATATTTTTCGTGGATCCCTCGGATTTGATCCACGTGTGATGGAAGAAAAAAAGCGGGTCTTTGGGACTGGATTCCGAACAAAAGGGATTTCCCACGTATTCTAAAAATTGGTTTTTTTGATTCAATGTCGGGCGCAGTCTATGGCGCGGCCTACCTGATGCTCAATCGAATTGCAGGGGAGATTGGACCGGCGGCTCAAGGGGGTTTAGGCGTGGGCTTGCGTGGTATTGAATGGATTGCCTTTGCTTTCAGCGACGGTTTTATGACGACGGCTATCACCGTAGTCGGTCAAAACATCGGGGCAGGAAAAAAGAAAAGAGCGCTCAAAGGTGCCATCCTCAACGCGTTGATGAGCGCTTTTGCGTGTCAGGTCGTCGCATTACTCTTTTTGTTTTTTCCACGCGAATTGACAGGGTTGGTCACCTCCGATCCTGGGACCACCGAATATGCGGTCGTCTATATTAAACTGATTGGATGGTTCATGTGGGCCGTTGGTTTGGAGATGGCATTTTACGGCGCCTTCGTTGGAGCGGGGAGAACGACGGTAACCTTCTTTCTCGGCTTTGTTTTAAATTTTGCCCGTGTCCCTCTTGCGGTCGCGCTTTTGTTCGGATTTGATAATCTGATTTCCGGTAGCGCGTGGGCGATGTTTGATATAGGCGAAGCGCCGCAGGTTGTCGGAACCTTTGAGGCTATTGTTTGGGCAATCGCCGCAACGGCGGTATTAAAAGCACTCTTTTACGGCGTCTACCTCGGTATACGTCGTCGTTTCTAAG
>JALSKP010000836.1 GCA_026988815.1 Myxococcales bacterium
TGACTCTCACTTTGCGCACTTTGATGAAGATTCGCGTGAGGCGCTTAAGGTTTTATACAGCGCGAAAACGAATGCCTGTGAAGATTTATCTCTCGCGCTTTGTGAAAATGCGCACACCATTCGTGAGGCCTTTTTTGCCTCCACGGATCAGGATAGCTGGGCGTTGGCAGCCGAGCTAACCCTTGAACACGGTGTGGAGGTAGACATCGGGTGGTCAACGCGAGAGGCGCAAGAGACCTTACAAAAATGGGGATGTATTCCGCCGAGAGGAAGGTCACAATCGGGGCAAACAAATTTACCGGGTGCTTTCGCTGCACTTTTTACTGCCCCTCAACAATTCGGCTCAACCCTCATCACTCTATTGGGCATTCACGACCCTGAGAAGGTCGAAAGCCTATGTCAACGTTATCGTCAGCCCAGCCCCAATACTATGTTGGGTTTACTAAATTTGTCGGAATATTTTACGGACTTTGAAGCCGCATCGGACATCATAGACGCGTTTGGAGAAAGCGGATTTTTGGGCGCTCCATTTATGATTATTGAGATGGGCGGCGTCTGTTTCTGGCAAGAAATTTTTGGATCTAAGGATACACAAAACATCGTAGGAATGATGTCCAAAGAAGAAAAGAATTTCGAATCCTCGATGATCGCCGCTTTAATGGAGGCTGGACTACTTTTCGAAAAAGAAACGGAGGGGGTCCCGCTGGCGATTGTTCCTGAAGAATTATGGAACGGCCTGTGGTCGATTGCGATAGAATGGATCTACGAATGGGTGCGTACTGCGTTCGAAGATCTGGAAGTCAATATCCAGCAAAGTGCAACTCAGGAAAAGGCCCTCGATCTTCAAGCGACGATAAAGTGGTTGGCCTTGGAAAACACGTGGAATCATCTTGAGGAAAAACTCCCTGAAGAACTCCGCGACCAGCTTCCCAATTGCCTCTATTTGGCGAGCTGCCTGGGAGCTTTTACCGAGGATTCGGCGAGGTACAAGGAGGGCGATTCTCAAGGTAAAAAAATTGTGGGGCGCGACCCTCTGTGGTCGCCCGAAGGTCCTTTATTTAATGGCGAACCAAGGGTAACCACAAAGGGGTACCAGAGACTCAACGCGGCTTTCCAAAGTACGCTCGATTTAGAACCTGCGGTTTTTCGTAGAGAAATATTGAATGAATGGGTGTGTGGATTTGTGAGTATGAATCAAGACAAGACCTCCTTTTCAAAGTTGCTTGGTTTGGACGAGGGGTGGCGACAACGTATGTTGGAGGATCGAAAAGCATCCCAGAGATTTGTTCCGCCGTGGATGACCCAAGTGGGGGTCCCCGCTGTGATGACCGGCCACGGATATCTTAGGGATCGGCGTTTTGGAGATGAAGAATTAGAACTAGAAGTCGAGCTCGTAAATCGAATTTTCCAACTTTCAAAACTGATGCTCTTAGATCTCATGAGTCTTCTCAAAACAGATACCTGGTTTTCGGTCGCCTCACTTTCTGAACTCTTTCAGATGTGCTGTTCAGCATCGATATTTTCTCATTTGCCCAATGTTCTCGATGATCCCTCCTTGGGACTTTATATTCCTCTCTATCGCGCAAATTTTGTCGGTGGAGAAATGGAATCCGCTAGAGACTTTGGCGAATATATAGTATGCGTATTTACCGATCTTTTTCGTCCTCTTGGGTTTTTAAGTGTGAACGAAACCGCTTTTTGTTTGCACCGAAAGATACCTCGTATCCAAAGTTTGCTCGTCACCGAAGAAGAACGCGCCCTTCTTTTTGCAGAAATATTTGAAGATCGTTTTTCTTTTTCCCTTAGCGAAAGTAAAGACTCGCCGACTTTTTTCGCGTTAAGCGAAGGAGTCAATATCGGGCAATCTATGAACGTTTTGCGGACCGCCCTCACACACGAAAAGATTCTTTCTTTCGATGGCCGTTTTCTCATCCTCGCCGAGGACGAGGAAGATTAAAAACTTTTCAATCTTTTTTTCTGATGAGTGGAACTGGGTTCTAATCTTTTGTAGGGTCAACTCACCATAAGTCGATATTTCCTAGGAGGAATTTTGAAAATAACAGTGATGAATACGATTGCATTGTTGGTTGGCGGGCTCTTCCCTTTGTACCTTTCTGCGGCCCCTCAATGGATCCACTCTCGTTGTTCTAATAAGGCCAATGCCGAAGACTCGACATTGATGTGATCGCTTACGAATGCGTTTTTAGTCATTGTTTCCTACCGCATTTTTGAAAGATGTTTAAAAAAGTAGTAAGTAACCTTACTATTTTGCTTCGGCTTTCATTTGTGGGAAAAATAGGACTTCTTGAATCGAGGCGTTATTGGTCATAAACATGACAAGGCGATCAATGCCGATTCCAATTCCAGAGGTTGGGGGCATACCGTACTCAAGCGCTCTCAAGAAATCTTGGTCGATAAACATCGCCTCATCGTCGCCTTTTTCGGACAACTGGAGTTGCTCTTCAAAACGTTCTCTTTGATCGATTGGGTCGTTGAGCTCCGAATAAGCATTCGCAAGTTCCTTTCCACAAACGATGAGTTCAAAGCGTTCTGTAAGTCTATCGTCATCGCGATGGGCTTTACAAAGCGGGCTCATTTCCTTTGGATAGTCAGTAATAAAGGTAGGTTGCACATAATGGTGCTCACATTTTTCGCCGAAAATCATGTCGATGAGTTTGCCCACCCCCATGGATTTATCGGTGCCGATATGAAGTTCTTTGCACACTGTCCGCAAAGCATCCTGGTCCATTCCGATAAGGTCAAAACCGGTATGGGTTTTGATCGCTGCAAGAATGGGAACACGTGCATAAGGCGCTTTGAAATTAATGTCATCCTCGCCGACTTTAACAGTTGATGTTCCGTTTGAATCGATGGCGACTTTTTCTAAAAGCGACTCTGTGGTTTCCATCATCCAGTGGTAATCCTTGTAGGCCACGTAGAGTTCCATCACCGTAAATTCTGGATTATGTGTTCTATCCATGCCTTCATTTCTGAAGTCTTTTGAGAATTCATAAACGGCATCAAAACCGCCAACGATAAGACGCTTGAGGTAAAGCTCGTTTGCAATTCTCAAATACAAAGGCATGTCGAGCGTGTTATGATGGGTGATAAAAGGCCGTGCCGTTGCGCCGCCGGGAATGGGTTGCAAGATAGGCGTTTCAACTTCGAGGTAATCACGATCATTGAAAAACTGTCGGATAGAATTCGTAATCTTGGTGCGCTTGATGAAGGTTTCTTTTACGCGATCGTTAACGATAAGATCGACGTAGCGCTGTCGATATCGCAATTCCGGATCACTAAAAGCATCGTGGGTATTTCCATCTGCGTCGGTTTTCACGACAGGAAGAGGGCGTAAGGCTTTGCATAATAAAGTAAGCTCTTTTACTTTTAAGGAGATCTCGCCGGTTTTTGTTTTAAACACCTCTCCGGTGACGCCGATAATATCGCCCAGATCCATGAGTTTTTTGAACACAGTATTGTAAAAAATTTTATCTTCATCGGGACAAATTGCATCGCGATTAATGTAAAGTTGTATACGACCTGAGGCGTCTTTTAATTCCGCAAAAGAAGCCTTTCCCATAATTCGACGGCTCATGATACGCCCGGCGAGGGTAAAGGATTTGCCTTCTAGATCATCAAAATTCTCTTGAATTGTTTTTGCGTAATTTGTCGTTTCAAATTTCGCCGCAGGGTAAGGATCGATTCCTAATTCGCGAATTTTTTCTAGGGATTGGCGGCGGACAATTTCAAGTTCAGATAACTGCATGTGTGCATCTTCGTAAGAGAAAAAACATCTCTACAAGAGATTGGCACAGAATGAAAATGAGAATTTAGGTTTTTGAGATTAAGGTTCTAATCTCAGTCGTCGTCCATGATCACAAGAAGGGCGTGAACGATTCCTGGAATGACGAAGAAAAGCCATAAAATGATATTTAGAAAAAAGGACTTTCCAACGCCGCGTTTTAATAACACCGCCAAAGGCGAAATAAAGATGGCGAGTAAAATTCCTAAAAGATTGTCCATGCGCGCTCCTTGTGGGCCAACAATGGTTGGCCCTATCTGTCTAACGTTTTTCATACCATTTTTGTTCATAAAAGATCAAAAAAAAGCCTCTCAAGATGAGAGGCCTTCGTTTTAGTTCGCTTCTTCGAACTCAGCGTCGATAACATCATCGTCGTCATCGTCATCCGTGGTCGCATCAGGACCTGGTTGAGCTGATGCTTCGTACATTTTTTCTGCCGAAGCGTGGAGGGCCTTTTCAAGGGCTTCCATCTTTTCTTCGAGAGCATCATAATCT
>JALSKP010000837.1 GCA_026988815.1 Myxococcales bacterium
CGAGGTTTGAGACGGCGCCATCAGAAAGATTACAACCCAGCGGCAAAAACAGCATTAAAACATAAATTTTCATCATTCCTCTATCTCTTTGCCTAAGGACCGGTAGCTTATCGGACTCAAGAAAATAATGCCAGTGGTTCTCACCAGGTGTGATCATTTTCTGAGGAAGGGAAAGTGAATTGTAGCCCCGCTGCCGGGATAAAGGGGCGACCCTACAAAAATACCTCAGAAAATAATCGCACCACACTAAAGTCATCCAAAGTAAACTAGATTTTCAACTAAACGCTCTCAATCAATAAGCACTTCGGAAATCAAAAACTCAATCATCGGGATGCTCAAACTATTGCCCAAGTATTTATACTTTTGCCTTAAGGTCGTTTGGGCAGGCCACACAAAATCCTCGGGAAAACCCAACAAACGCCCAACATCCTCAGGCGCAAAAATTTCCACACCTCTTTCGCTCCGAAGATAGGACCCTGAAAAAACCCAGGATTTCGCGTAGGCTCCTGTAAAACACGACAGGTCATCGGCGTTCTCATCTACGATAAGCATCGCTTTTTCGTATTTTTTAAGAACCTCATTCGGAACCAAGATCCTGTTTTGTGCGCCCAAAAAAGAAGAACACCTTTTCTTTTCAAGCGCTTTGGGAGCACAAATCTCAAGCGCTTTCTCGCCTTCCTTATCGATCCTCGATAAAATCGCGTAATAACGTTTACGACGATTGGGAAGGCCAAAGAGTACTCTTGGACAAAGAACACCGTCCCAAAACTGGTAACCTTGCATCCTATTTTTCAATACTCCTCTTGCCCGGGAGAACTCAAAACCTGCAACATTTTCCAGGAGTAAATATTTGGGGCGAAGCTGACTTGCCATCTCGATTAAACGCAAAAAACTTTTCGTGCGATGGTCGTTTAAATGCTTCTGTTTTCCACGTCGAGTGTAGGGCGCGCATGGCGGCGACATCCACCATAAATCCGCCTCAAGTGCGTCGATATCCCCCATCTTAATCACGTCCAAATTTTTCTGTTTCGCAGGCGATAAATGGTTTTTATTGTAGACCTCCACAACGTGCGCGCTATTATCCCACGCCGCGCAGATCTCTAAATCCGAGAAGCGCCTGGTTGCGAACGAAAAGCCGCCAATCCCTGAAAAAAACTCGATCGCTCGCACTTATGTCTCTACAAGAATAGTAACCAAGCTTACTTCTTAAGCTGCGGTTTAAGGAAGGCTTTTCCGTCTTTTATGACGACATCAAAGTCCACACTTTTTGCCCCACGGGTTTCTTTTAAGTGCGCCTTTTGCTTGTGAAGAGAGGCTTTGAGGCTCTCATAATTTAGATTTGCTGTGGACTCGTTGCACTTGCGTTTGGCTGCCAAGAGGGCGTTGTACACACGACGCGCATCTTGATCATCTTGGCTGCTCGTCGCGCTTTTTCGCTTTTCTTTAAGTGAGCGCAATTTCTCACGCGTGCTTCTAATCTGTTCCGCGCGAGCTTCACCTGAAACAACACTCGCGCCTCGTATGGACGCACGATCCAAATCTGCGCCTTGGCGAGGACCTAAATTCCTCTTTAGTTTTGCCAATTTGGCGGCTCTTTCCTCAGACGCACTGCTCACAACTTGGGCGACAGGCTGACTTGGCGCCGTCTCTTGCGGGCTGGGGGTCGCCTTCGTGGGAGGACTTCGATGTTCCGAAAATGCGTTGAGATCGATAGAGTTTAAGTCCAAATCGAAGTCAAGATCAAAGGCACCGTCGCTTGATTGTCCAATCGCTTGTCCTTGTTCAGGCGCATTCTCAGCTGGGCGCTTGTTTTTTTGGTTCCGCCGAGCGCGTTGAATATCGCGAACATAGGTCCCCTCTTCAATTTGTTTTGAGACCCGATTCCAATACACCTTATAAGTATTAAAACGTTGGATCAGAGCACGAATTCGAAACTTGGACGCGGTTTGGCGAATATAGAGATTATCCAAACGCCGACTCAGTCGAACGACCTCCTTTCGTTGGGTATTGGGCGGAATGCGTTCCATCCCCATAAAATATTGTTCGTAGATGTTTCTCAATCGATTGAGTTTCAGCTCAAACTCTTTCATGAGAGCGTCAACTTCCCCTTGCGGAAGCGTTTCTTTACCCATAAGTGAACGTCCTTACTACTGCTTTCTCTAAAGGTTTTAAACATTGTACCGATCGTCGTCGATAATCCAAATACTATTCGTTCTGTTTTTCATTCTTCCTTCATGTAACGAGAAGAACGAGAAAACCACACACACACCCAAGACGGAAAGAAACACGATCACGAAGGCGGAGAAAAAACCAACGCCCATTCGTCTCGTCTCGACGGCTCCCAATATCACTGAGTTTCTCTACGCACTCGAGCTCGGAGCGCATGTGGTTGGCGTTTCAAAATTCTGTAACTACCCAGAAGCTGTCGACAAGATCCCAAAAGTTGGCGGACACACCGATCCAGATCTTGAGACCATTATCGCACTCCATCCCACTTTGGTCGTCGGCGTCCAATCTTCACAAAGCGAAAAAATGCAGGCAACCCTAACAAAAGCAGACATCAAAAGCCTGTGGTTAAAAGTCGAAACTGTGGACGATGTTCTGGCCCTTCCCTTGGCATTGAAAAAAGCGATTCCTGAAACCAAAGGCGCCGACGCTTTAACGAAAAAAATGAAAAGCGAACTCTCCCCTGTCGATGACATCAAGGAAAGAAAACAAGTTCTCGTCGTCTTCGGCGTCGCGCCCATGATCGTTGCCGGACCAGGCACCTATGTTAGCGAACTCATAAAGCGAGCTGGCGGAGAAAACATTATCCAAGACGGCCCCGCTTATCCGCAACTCGATAACGAAAAACTCCTTAGCCTAAACCCGCCGGTTATAATCGACGTTGCCTTCGGCGAGCACGCCCCTTTCCCAAACGAACTCAGCGCCTACAAAAACAAAAAAATCGTTAAATTGGAAAACCTAGACCTCATGCGGCCTAGCCCAAGAATAGGAGAGATGTTTACCTTTCTCAAAAAAACCTTAGAGGTTAAAAAGTGAAACCCTGGAGAGTCGTCCTCGCTTTCATCAGCCTCTTAGGGCTCGCGATTCTTCTCTCTTTGACGACCGGAACGAGCCACATCGGTCCCGCGGAAATTCTTGCCGGCGATCCCACAACGCTTACGATTCTTAAAAACGTCCGCATTCCACACGTCGCCTTTAGCATCCTCATCGGCGCAATTCTGGGCATGGTCGGGGCGATTTTCCAATCCCTCTTTCGTAATCCTCTTGCAGATCCCTACATCCTCGGGGTCTCGGGTGGCGCAGCGCTAGGGGCAACCCTTTCCATTGCACTCTTCGGTGCCCTACCCTGGATGGGAGCAGGTATTGGCTCTTTAATTGTCATTGCCCTCATCACCCTCATCGCCGGATGGTCACGCGGTACCTCCGCCGGATTCGTCGTCCTACTCGCCGGCGTGATGATTAACTCCTTCTGCGGGGCAATTATTTTAGGTTTGCGATCGGTTATCTCCGCCCAAAAATCACAGGAAATCCTTTTCTATCTTGTCGGTACCTTATCGTCGGTTGAGAGCCTCGATTCGACAGATTTAGGCCTGGCAATATTAGTAACCCTGCTTACTTTATTCATTTCTTTACTATACGCAAAAGATCTCGACTTGATGCTCCTTGGAGATCAGGAAGCCCAAAGCCTAGGTAGCAATCCCGACCGCATACGCCCTATTCTAATCGTGGTCTGCAGCTTATCTGTAGCACTCGCTGTGAGCTTTACCGGCCTTATTGGTTTCGTCGGTTTGGTTGCCCCGCACCTTGTTCGTATTTGGGTCGGACCACGACATCGACTCTTGCTCCCTCTTTCTGGCATCGCAGGCGCTCTCTTTCTTTGTTTTGCTGACGTGGTCGCACGATATAGTTTTCATTTTTTTGAAACAATTCTGCCGGTGGGCGCCGTCACGGCCATTGTTGGCGCGCCCGTCTTTCTCTTTTTTCTAAAATTACACGTCGGAGCGTCCCGTGGACAATCCTAATATAGTATATAAAATTACTAATCTTAGTTTTTCTCACGACAAAGAAAAAGAGCAACTACGCGGTCTAAATCTCGACATTCACGCAGGTGAAAAGATCGCTGTCCTTGGTCCAAATGGCTGCGGGAAGTCCACTTTATTAAATCTTCTTTCGGGATACATCGAGCCCAACGAGGGAGAGATCTTTTTGAAAGGCGAGAACCTATCAACCTTAAGCCCTCTAGAAAGGGCGAAGGTCCTCACCTATTTATCTCAGTCAGGTCCTTCGATAAACCTTGACCTCTCGCTCTTTGACTTTGTTGAAATGGGCTTATTTTCTGAACAAGGACGTTTCGATAATACATCCAAGGAACAACGTGAAAGGATTGAAATGGCAATCGCTTTATTTGATCTGAGCGCCTTGAAAACCCGAGCAGTGACCACCCTTTCTGGCGGCGAGTTTCAGCGCGCAAGACTGGCTCGGAGCTTTCTGAGAAAACCGAAGATCGTCTTATTGGATGAACCCTCGGCTGCCTTGGATATCAAATACCAACTCAAGTTATGGGAGCATCTGGGCAGTTTGCAGTCCCATACCGTGATTGCTGCCCTCCATAATATCGACACAGCGAGTCGGGTTTTTAATCGTTGCTTGCTCTTTAACGCCCAAGGAGAATTGGTCGCCGATACCGAGGAACTCAACGCGAAAGATCTCGAAAATGCCTTTCAAGTAAAGGTTAAATTTATCGATTTTCAAGAGGGCGGTCATTGGTTTTTTAAGCCTTAGTTCTTTCTCCTCGTTGGATATGAGGCTTTCCAAAAAAATAGAAATCTCTCCAACGACCAAAAGCACAAGTCTCTCAAAGACCAAAGTTACCCATCTTTGAAAGTTTCAACACCCTCACCCTCCCTGCGTCTTAAAAAAGTCCGTGCATACTGCGCTCCTTGAGGGGAGAATTGTTTGCTAAGGGTGGGTTCGCCGGCAACCTTTTTCTATTTAATGCATCTAAAAACTTTCCTTCTATTACGAGCACTTTATGAAATTTCACCACGCCCTTCTTTTCGCGTTAACCATCCCTGCATGCACGGGTACTGGCGCAGGATCAAAGGCAACCCAAGATCGCTTTTCCTCGTTGGCCGTCGAAACGAGTGAAGAGGCCGCCAAACAATATACAAGCTTTCCATCCTATTGGGGGCGAGGTTTGGCCGAACTCAACCGCTATGAAGTAAAAAAGGGGCGTTATAGTGAGCAACATGAAGGCGAGGCAGTTTTCGTTTTCGTGACCGAAGATTTTGATACCGTTAAGCAAGTCAAAAGCGATACCGGGCGAGATGAGGGGGCCACGACCGTCCTAAAACTCAACGCGTACGAACGTTTTTATACGGGCATCTATCCCTACACCATTCTTAGCTCTATTTTTTCCCCCACATCCGAAGCCTTGGCCCAGAACGAACCTTATAAAATCATGGCCACCGTTCAAGAATGGTGTGGCGCGACCTGGTTGCAGCTCAACAAAAATGAAGAGGGTTATGCTGGCAAAGGGATGTCCTATTTCCAATCTCAAGGCGACCGCACTTTTCAACTTGCCAAGGGGCATTATGAAGACAGCGTCTGGAATACGATTCGCCTCAATCCCGCTTCACTACCGACCGGCAAAATCGAGATGGTGCCGCCAATGGCTTTTGCGAGCCTGATGCACATCGAAATCAAGGCATACGAGGTCCAGGCGAGCTTAAAAGAAAATCAAGACAGCCCCTACTCGGACAAAAAGCTATCGGTTTATCACCTCAGCTATCCTGCGCTGCAACGGACGATGGCATTCCATTTTGAGACCGTTTTTCCACACCGCATTTTTGGGTATGAGGAAACGAAAAAATCATTTAAGGGACAGGTTCTTAAAACGACGGGCCGCCTGACGCACTCGATCATGCTCGACTATTGGAACAAGCATAATCAAATCGATGGCGCTTATCGCGACGCCTTAGGACTTCAATATTAAAAAAAGGGAACTCTTTTGAATCGTGCTTGTCTATCTTTTCGAACGATTCAAAAAGAGACGGCATGCGATTTCTATTTTTAATATTTTTATTTTCGGGTTGTGGTTTTCTTGATGATGAAATTCTTATGGACGAGGAAAGCTACGTCGAAAATGAGCAGTACATAGAACTCGACGAAACCTCCTTCCGCTTCGGTCGCCGACGAGGGGGAGGAGGATATAGCAGCTATTCGAGGGGCCACCGATATTATTCGGGCTATGCTCACCCACCGGGACCTCGTGTGCGAAAGTTAGTAATGCGTCCCGGAAAAAAGAGTCCAAAAAACGATAATAAAGAAAAGTCCTCAGAACAAGA
>JALSKP010000838.1 GCA_026988815.1 Myxococcales bacterium
TTCTCCATAGCTGACCTCACTGATATATAAGTTTACCATTTTACGACTTGGGGGTAGACCAATATTTTTCCCTTTTCGGGGTCTCCTCGTCGAAAGAGAATCGACCCGTCCTCAACGATGGCTTCTACGAAACTTCCAGGAACTTTAATTTTAGAATCCCCGTCCGTGGCTACTTCACCGAGCATGCCCATCGGCCCGAAAATAACACTATCTGATTTTTCGATTGTCGGATCGACCAACCGCGTTTGGGGCTCACCGTCCGCAATTTCCACCTTATAATGGGAAACCTGTGAGCGTTCGGAAAACTGTACAACTTGAAGATGGATATCCGTAATTTCATTTTCTCCTAAACTTCGGTGGCATCGGATTTCGTTAGAAAGGAGTTCGCAGGCCACTTGAGAATAGCCAGGACTGGATTGTAAGCGTGTGGCCTGGTGGGAGAGGAATAGTAAACTCGCAGAAGGATCTATTGGATCGATTGGGATTGAAATCATGGTTTGTCCAGCGTTCATTTGAGAACTTAGATGTTGAACACTAAAGCTTTGATTGACCGCTCGGCTGACGCAAAAATGTCCCTCGATAATACCATCGGGACCGTGGCGTTCGAAGAAAATTTCTGTAGGCGTTTTAAAATGGGCTGACATGAATGCAACATTTTTATTATTGGTCCCCGTATTAATTTTATACCAAAGGTTAAGAAAGGTGCGACTAAGATCCACTGGCGCAATGATAACAGAGGTATCGACGTTGGCGGTGCGAAAGGTCGAGCATTCAATGGCCATACGAGAAGGGTCAAAGGCGACCACACTACCCGAGACGCGAACTTCTTCCCCTTCGATGGCCGGCGCTGAACTTCGGCTAATCTGAAGGGTGTCTCCCTCTATCCAAAGGTCAAGGTTGAGATGTCTTAAGGTGGGATCGCCACGTTGATAGGAGGCGCTCAAAAAGGGAAGGCTATTATTGTTCAATGTGGGAATCTGCAGGCTTATGCTCGCGTTGTTAAAGCGAACGGAAACTGCGTGCGAGGCCAGGGCGTTGGAAAGGCGAGCCGAGGATATAGTATCCAAGTTTACATCACCGGAAGGAAGATCTTGGGCGCTGTCTTTTGCGATATCTCTGGTCGGGATATCTTTGAAAAAATCCTCTGTATCGAAATAGGATGTATCGCCTACCATATCAGAGTTGGCTTTTGTTTTGGGCGTGGTCCTGGCTTGGTCGCAAGCACTCAGTATGCCGAGGATACTCCATAAATAGAAGGTGTGGTGGATAGGCTTGATTTTAGAACTCGCCTTCTAGTCCGGTTAAGGCAGGGCAAGAACTAGGCGTTTCGATTTGTCCGTCGCTTTCCCATCCTTCAGTGATCGAGCCTTGCAAACCAAGCACGATGAGCGCCGTGCCATCCCCTAAATCTTTTCTGAAAAAATTGGCGACGCAGCTGTTTAGACAGGTTCCGCTTTGGGAGAAGCATGCGCCTTGGTTGCGTTTGAGGACTTTGCAATCCGCGCCAATACCTTGGACAAGGACGGCTTCATTACTGAATGAACATTTGCATTCGGCTTCGCTTTCTAGACCCGTGCACACAGGCAAGCTCGCACATCCTTGCTTATCCGACGTGGGATCTGAGAGCGAGCAGTTCGACAAGCCATCGCAATTCGTTTCATCTTGACATTCTGGAGCGCAGATCCATTTACTCTCTGCGTCTGGAACGCAAACTTGAGTGGCAGGACAATTATCGGTGACCTTTTTGGACTGCGCGTCATATGCGCACACCGTATCGGATGTGTTATTTTTAGTCTCGTTATTTATATCATCGGAGCCGCAAGACATTAAAAGGAAAAGAAGAAAGGGGAGAGGGATGAATGTTTTCAAAAGAGGACCAAAAAGTAGGAATAGAAACGAAGAAAAAGAATGGTAACCATACTCTCGATTTATAAAAAGCAATGCAAACGAATAAAAAGTAATGCAAACGAAAATTTTTCAACGCACAAATGTAGTCTTTTTGTTCGGCTTAGGTTATTGGAAAAGTATCTTTGTATAGGAATATCGATTGAAGTTGTTAAAAAATATTCAGATCTTGCTTGTTATTGTCGCGATGGGGGCCTGTAGTGATTCGGCCGAAAGTAACGAAGACGATCCAGTCTTGGTGATTAGCGTGGATGCCGGTCAAGATATCCAAAGCGATAGTTCCGATCTCCAACAGGATGTCAGAGAACGCTCGCCGTTATTAGATCCAGATTACGTCAATACATCGACAATCAGTCTACCCACAGAACTTGCCAATTATGCCAAGCCCGTTATTCCAGATCACTTCAAGGTTGAAACGGAACGTTTTCATAATCAGCAAGCCTTGATGACTGAGGATAATACGCCAGCCGATAACCCGACCACCGATGAGGGGGCGACTTTAGGACGTGTTTTATTTTACGATACAAATCTAAGTAAAAACCAAACGGTGGCCTGTGCCTCGTGCCATAAAGCGGAGTTTGGGTTTAGCGATAATCTCGTTTTGAGCGATGGTTTTGAAAAGGGAAAAACGGGACGACACTCGATGGGTTTGACCAATGCGCGTTTCTACCGAAATGGAAAATTCTTCTGGGATCAAAGAGCGGAGACTTTGGAAGCCCAAGTTTTGATGCCGCTTCAGGATGAAGTTGAAATGGGAATGACGCTCGATCTGGTCGTAGCTCGTGTGGAAGAGGCGTCCTATTATCCCGAACTTTTTAAAGCAGCATTTGGAAGCACAGAGGTAAGTGAAGAAAAAATTTCCAAAGCCTTGGCTCAATTTGTGAGAAGTATGGTCAGTACGACCAGCCCTTATGATGAAGGTCGCTCCAGGGTCGCGAGTCGCAGCGCTTCTTTCCCGACTTTTACGACGCTTGAAAACAACGGAAAATTTCTGTTCAGCTCTCCTCCTCCACGTGGTGGTTTCGGATGTTTTGTCTGTCATCAAGGTGAGGGATTTATTGGTGTTAACGCAACGAGTAACGGGCTAGATGTGGATGTATCGGAGGACTTGGGTTACGGAAAAGTTTCTGAAAATTCAGCACGTGACGGTCACTTTAAGGTGCCCTCTCTTCGTAATGTTGCGGTCCGCGCGCCCTTTATGCACGATGGTCGTTTTTCAACCCTTGAAGAGGTTATCGAACATTATAGTAGCGGTGTTCAATCTTCTCCAAATCTCCAAGGCCCGCTTTCGGGATCGCGTCAGTTTAATATGACGGAAAATCAAAAAGCCTCGCTTGTCGCTTTTCTTAAAACCTTGACCGATGAGGACATGCTAAAGGATCCCAAGTTTAGCGATCCATTCGACAAATGATGACAGTATTTTTATCTCGATACTACATTTCCGTTGGGATATTGTAGGGGTACCACTCTGTTCTATCCCGTCGATCGTTTGTAAATAAGGGACCGACGACCCCAGCGGGTCGCACCTTTATCCGGCAGCGGGGCTACCACCTCAGAAAATGATCACAAGAGTTATGTAGAGGAAGCTTGTTGGAGTCGCCAAAGCTCGGCGTACTTTCCATCTCGTTCAAGCAGCGTTTGGTGGGTGCCTTTCTCGATGATTCTTCCTTGGTCGAGGACGACGATTTGGTCTGCGTCAATGATCGTAGAAAGGCGATGAGCGATGGTGAGCGTCGTCCTATTCGTGGAGACGTTTTTGATGGCGCTCATAATGGCGTGTTCTGTTTCTGAATCCAAAGAGGAGGTGGCTTCGTCAAAAATAATAATGGCGGGATTTTTCAAAATTGCCCGTGCGATGGCAACCCTTTGTTTTTCCCCACCGGAAAGTTTAAGGCCGCGCTCCCCAACGATGGTTTGATAGCCCTCAGGAAGGGCGTCGATAAAGGACTCTAAGTTGGCAGCTTTTGCGGCAGCCAAAACCTCTTCTTTGCTTGAGCCCAAACGTCCATAGAGAATGTTCATGTAGATTGTATCGTTAAAGAGAACGGTGTCTTGTGGAACCGTTCCGATATGGGAGCGCAAACTGGATTGGTGGAGGTCTTTAACATCATGGTCGGCGATGTTTACGGACCCCTCTTGTACATCGTAGAATCGATAAAGCAGGCGAGCTAATGTTGATTTCCCAGACCCACTCGAACCGACGACGGCCAATGAGGTGCCAGCAGGGACCTCGAAACTGAGGTCAAAAAGAATTTGACGATTGTCCTCATAGGAAAAGTTAACATCCTTAAATGCGATGCCAAAGTTCTCGCTGCCTCCATGGGGAAGGAGATCGATTGCCCCAGGTTTATCTTGGATCTCTGGACTTCGGTCGAGAATGGCAAACATACGTTCCATATCAGAGGCTGCATTCTTTAAGATAGAATAGACCATGCCGAGGAAACCAAGGGGAATAAAGAGCTGTAAAAGATAAGCGTTTACGGCGACCAAATCGCCGATCGACATGTTTCCAGCCGAGACCTCATCAGCTGCAATGAGCATCGTCAGGGTGACCCCAATGGCGATCAGTAGGGATTGTCCACCGTTTAAAATACTGAGGGAAATTTGTACTTTGGACGCAACGTTTTCCCATTCGCTGAGATCGCTATTAAACGCATCTAATTCGTAATCTTCATTACCAAAATATTTCACTGTTTCGTAGTTTAGTAAACTATCGATAGCGCGTGAGGAAGCAGCGGAATCCTTTTTATTCATCTCTCGTCGGAATTTCATTCTCCAACTGGTGAGGTAAAAAGTGAAGGAAATGTAGAGTATTAAAGTAACGATGCTTACTACTGCAAAACGGTAATCGTACTTTGTAAAGAGAATGGTTGACACGAGTCCGACTTCGACGAAAGTCGGAACGATATTAAATAGTAAATAGTTCAACAATGTTGATACGCTATTCGTTCCCCGATCAATATCGCGTGTAAGTTCACCCGTTTTTCGTTCAAGATGAAAGCGTAAACTTAGTGAGTGTAGATGTGCCAACAACTCGGTCGAGATTTGGCGCATGATCCCGTATCGGACACGTGTGAATACGACTTTTTGAAGCTCCTTGAAGAGTGCGTTTGCAAAACGTAAAGACCCATAAGCGAGCAATAGTCCAACAGGAATCGCAATGGCTAGCCCTCTTTCTTTATCAAGAATATCGACGATTTCCTTTAAGATCATCGGTACCGATACCGTGGCAAACTTGGCAAAGAGAAGTAAGCTTATCGCCACACCTGTGCGGAGTTTATATTTTAGAATGTAGGGCCAGAGTCTTTTGATGTACTGAAAGTCTCTATTTTTAGAATTATTCAAGATTTAAATCTGCCAAAAAAGGGAGGCGTCCTGGTCGATATATTGCATTGAGGTCTAACTCCCCTTCGTAATCGATGAGGATTCTTTCACACGTAGATTTCATGATTTACTAAATATGATTACTTTTTTTTCTTTTTATTGCGTGCGCTTTTCTTATCGTATTCCGTGTAAAAATCCACACGTTTAAAGGTTGACCAAATTTGATCGCGAAGTGTGTAGAGGGCAGGATTGGTTTCCACCTTATCGACAATCGTGGAGGGTACACCATGAATGAGAAGCACGATATCTCCCCATTTTTCAATGTAGGCACGTTTACCATCTGTGTCTAAATAGCATAAAGACTGGCCGTGTTTCCCCGACTCTTTTTGTGGGAGGCCCAAATCAGATTGGCTATTATACACTTGTTGGAGCTTTTCGAAAAAGTCGCTCGCGTCCGCCTCTGAATCCCAAAGGGTTGCAGCGACCACCACTGTGTTTTTTCCGTCCGACATTCCGATAACCCGGTCGCCGTCCCAACCTGCCGCAGCAATTGCGGAGACGTCCTTACTCAGTTTATGGGTTCGAAAATATATCGACCATTGGAATTCTCCCCAGGTGCTATCAAAATTTATCTCATATCCCGGCAGACTTGCATCGAATGCGAGCAAGCGAGGCACGTCGCCAGAAAAGTATTTATCAGGGTGCAGAATTTGTTCGGTGGACACAGGTGGATTTTTGTACACCTCGTTAAATTCTTCCCAGGTTCGGCCAGATTTTAAGGCCACCACAAATTGCATTCCCGAAAAATAAGGGAAGATAAGCGACTCACGAAATACCAGTGGTGAACTCGACAATGCCGAGTCACTTAAGGAAGTCGCGCCTTCAGGTGTCCCGATCATTTTTTCCATTTCCGCGAGTTCTTCAAATCCAAAACCGCCTAACATTTTCATCACCAAGGGATTTTCGGCGACCGAGGTTCCGGGGGGACTGTTCAGGGAGTAGTCGTACATAAGAACCGTTGCATCGCCTTCGATCAATGCCGAACGGGCCATCGAAAAATCGGCGTTTTCCGTCGGCGTAAAGGGACCTTGAAGTTCGGTTAAGTTAAAATGCTGATCTTG
>JALSKP010000839.1 GCA_026988815.1 Myxococcales bacterium
GTGATTCCCTCTTTTCCTGCAATGGGGAAACATCGGTAGATCATTCCACACTCTTTAACGCATCGTTCGATGCCTTCTTGCCCAGACTCGCCGGGCGTTCTGATGTTGAAGACCGTTTTTATGCCAAATGTGGCAGCTTCTGCAATATCGTCGGCGTCGGGTTGACCACCGGTATGAATATCATCAAAGGGGTTCAAGAATTTTGTTAATTTATCCGAGCTCATTGTTCTTTCCTTCTCATGAATTACCTATTTAATATAGGTCCGGGGAGGTTACTCCTTCGCGGCATCGCTTGCAACGTGTTTGCCTCGAAAGCGGAGAGCTTCTTTTTTTATATGAAAGCGGTCGCTATTCAGGAAGGGTATTATGCCAGCCAGCATTGATGAAAAGGAGAATTCGCTAAATGTTCAAACGAAAAATGGTAGCTTAGTTTATAAAACTAACGCATATGGCGACGGCCTTGAAGTCCAACTTTGCACCCGAGCTCACGAAAATAATCGTGAAATGGAATCACGTTGGCTTGCCGACTTGGAAAATATTCACGATAGGCTTTTAGCCAAAGCTCGATTGCTATCCAAAGGCAACCAAGTCTGGTAACCGACTCCTGAGTCTGCCCGTGTTGAATAAGCAAAAATAGGCGGCCTAGATGTGTTGAAATTCTTTTAAACGCGGCCAATTGATACGCGACTCGCATAACCGCTCCGGTATGGAGGTCGACCTTGGCGACCCCGCGCGGCAGAAGATGAAACCACTCGCAATCCTCGAGCACCTACAGCTCGCTGGTGATGAACACCTCGGACGGGGACCGGCCGACAAAGGCACTCATGAGCAGATCGAAAGACATAAACGCCATTAGTTCCACCACTTCGTTTGGTGTGGTTATCTCATGCTTCCATTTCTCACGATCGGCAACAGGGCCGCTGTAGAATATAGTCTCGTACTCCTTGATTTCGAACAGGGCGTGCGCAGCACCAAGTCGCATTTTGTGTGCTGGTGTGTCCTTGTCAGCGTAGAACGCGGAAAGCTTGTACTCCGGCGTATGTTTTTGGGTTTCAAGCGAGTCGCGAAGGGTGCGCAATCCGACCTCGCGCGGAAGTACTAGGCCTGCATACATCCAGACAAGTAACTCGCCGCGTCTAAAACTAGATTTTCCGATTTCATCGGGCACGTTACTCCCTTCCCAAACGCGCTTTTGGTACGCTAGTTCGAAAGAAGTGAATAATACTGAAGCATCGTCCATATTTCTAGTAATACCATCATCGACGGGGGCCTTCACTTTCTCAAACAAGTGACCGTTCCATTCATTGAGAACTTGGAAAGGTTCATCGGTAAGCGCCTCAACCACAGCAGGCGCTTTCAACAACTCGACAATTCGTGATTTCCAGAACACTTTATCACTCCGTTTCAAGGTATTCGTCGGGCTGAACCCGGCATCCGTGGGCGAAAAAAGGCCCCACGCGTTTGCGTGGGGCCCTATGAAGCTCCGGCTGTTGGAGTCGAACCAACGACCAGGCGGTTAACAGCCGCCTGCTCTACCACTGAGCTAAGCCGGATTATTTTCTTGATTTCTCAAGGAAGGGAAAACTGCCATAGGGCATTTTAGTTGTCAACCTAAAGTGGACCAGAAAAATTCCTAAATTTTTCGAAGACGAATGTTTTTAATGCGGTGATCGTAGTCTTTGCTGAGAATGAGGTCGGCCCTTTCCCGCGTGGGTAAAATATTTTCTAGCAAATTGATTTCATTAATATTGGACCAGATCGAGCCAGCAAAGGTTCTTGCTTGTTCATCATCAAGTTGTGCGTAACGGTGAAAATAGGAGTCGGTTTTTTTAAAGGCAGTATCTCTAAGTTTAAGAAAGCGCTCTGTGTACCAGCTTTTAATATGTTCGGTGTTGGCGTCCACAAAAATCTTAAAATCAAAAAAGTCGGAAACGAAAAGGCGTGGTTTTTCTGGATCCCCGCCCGGAGCACCGGTTTGTAAGACTGTCAATCCTTCCACAATGACGATATCGGGTTCGTCGATATGGAGGTGAGCATCGGGAAGAACATCATAAGTGAGATGTGAATATTGGGGTACGCTGAGGTTGGTTTGGCCCGATTTTACATCCGATACAAATTTTAAAAGTGCGCCTACATCGTAGGTTTCGGGGAAGCCTTTACGATGCATGAGAGAGCGTTCTTCCAAGATTTTGTTGGGAAATAAGAACCCGTCTGTGGTCACTAAGTCGACTTTTGGTTTTTGAGGACCGTGGGAGAGAAGTTCTTGTAGAATACGGCTTGTTGTCGACTTTCCGACCGCGACGCTTCCTGCCACGCCTATAATATAGGGTACGCGACGATCTCGATGTCCCAGAAACTCTGAGGTGGATTGAAAAAGGGAGCGTAGGGATTCGACATAGAGTTGAACGAGGGAAGCCAAGGGTCTGTAGATTGAGTTAACTTCTTCGGTGGAGAGGCTACCCAAGGTTCCCGACAGAAAATGTAGCTTTTCGTCACTCAAGGGTCGATCTTTTGTGTGATAGAGATCGGCCCATTCCGCGCGATCGAGGCTTAAAAAAGGGGATAGTTTCATTTGGTATTACCTGATCGAGGGGGTACGTTTCGAATTGCGTTATATTTGCGCATAAAATTCGAACAATTTAATAGACGTACTTTATATTTAAGGCATTCTAAGGTACAAGATTAGTAAGACAAATATTTCATATTATTAAATTGCGACCATCTTGCACTGTTTTTTATCCCAATTGTGGGATTGGAAGACTAGATGGCGTGATTACAAGGTGTTAAGACTTCAAAGTCTATTTTATTTCGAACAACTGGGAGAAAAAATGAAATTTTCGAAAACAAAAACGAGCATAGCAGCGGTCGTATGTACCATGATGGTATCGACTTCAGCGTTTGCGCAAATCAACACTGATTTTCAGGCAGAACATTTCGAGCCGATGCCCGATCAGCGAACCAATCTTTTAAACTTGGCGAAGACCCAACCGATACCCCATCTCGCTCCAGGCTTAAACCTGTTCTTGCATTTTGCAGATGATGAATTGCAGGTTATCCAGGAAAACGGTCCAGATGATCAGGAACCAACGCGTTTGCTTGATGACCAGCTTCGTGCTGAGATCGGCCTGGCGATGGGTTTCTTTGATTTTATGGACATCGGTGTGGTTCTTCCGCTGGTTGTCTATCAAACCGGTGATGATCAAAAGATCATCGGTCGTCCCGGCGAGAAGGTGGACTCCTTTGCGATTCAGGATATGAGAATTGTTCCTAAAGTAAGATTTATCGATCCGGCATGGGCGGGTGGTTTCGGTGCGGGTCTTTCCGTTCCGATTTATATTCCGATCGGCGATGATAAGCAATTTGCAGGTACGGGCGATGTTCGTTTTGAGCCTCGTCTTGCTTTGGATTGGTTTTCTGAGGGTGGATTCGGTGTGGTTGGTAATATTGCCTACCAAATTCGCGAAGCCGCACAAGCACAAAACTTCGTTCAAGATGATGCCGTCCGTTGGGGCGCAGGCATTGAGATTCCGATTTCCGAAGATAGCCTCACGTTGATGGCAAATGTTTTCGGTGAGATTCCCCTTGAAGATGTTCAAGACGGAGACAAACTAGTTGATAACGCACAAGCGTCGCCCATTGAAGCGTTGGCTGGATTGAGAATGCTTTTCGGTGATGTTCATACCCAAGTCGGTGGTGGTTTAGGCCTTACCGATGGTGTTGGCGCGCCGGATTTCCGTATTTTTGGATCTGTCGGTTGGACTCCAATGAGCAAAGAACCTGTTGTTGGCGATACCGACGGAGATGGCCTTCTCGACGATGTTGATGGTTGTATTGATGAGCCAGAAGACTTCGACGAGTTCGAAGATGATGACGGTTGTCCTGACGTTGATAACGATCAAGACGGCGTTCTTGACGTTGATGATCAGTGTCCAATGGATCCAGAAGATAAAGATGGATTCGAAGACGAAAACGGTTGTCCTGACCCCGATAACGACAAAGATGGCGTTCTCGACGTAGACGACAAATGTCCAATGGATCCAGGCAAAGTTGAAAACGAGGGATGTCCAAATGTCGATACTGATGGCGATGGCATCTTCGACAAAGCCGACAAATGTCCGAACGATCCAGAAGATAAAGATGGATTCGAAGACGAAGACGGATGTCCGGATCGTGATAACGATCAAGATGGATTCCTTGATGCGGACGACAAATGTCCGAACGAGCCAGAAACCATCAACGGCGTAAAAGACGACGACGGCTGTCCTGATAAAGGAAAGTCGAAAGTAAAAGTGACGGCCGGTAAGATTGAAATTCTTGAAAAGGTATTCTTCGATACGAATAAAGCCAAGATTAAGAAACGTTCTTACGACGTCTTGACTCAGGTTGCTGCTGTCTTAAAGGCCTACAAGAACATCAAGAAAGTTCGTGTTGAAGGCCACACTGATAGTCGCGGATCTGATAAGTCAAACCTGAGTCTTTCAAAACGTCGTGCAAAAGCCGTTCAAGACTTCCTCGTCTCTAAAGGCATTAGTTCTGACCGTCTCGATTCGGAGGGCTTCGGTGAAACCAAGCCAATCGCCTCGAATAAGTCCAAGTCTGGTCGCGCATCCAACAGACGTGTTGAATTCGTTATCACTGACGACGGCGGAGCTGGTACAGTAAAAACCAAATAGGCTCCTTGTCCTATTTTCCTTTCGGGCCTTCGGGTCCGTTTTTTTTGCCCGCGCTTTCGTGTTTTTTGTGCGTGGCTTTCTTTAAAAGCGGGAACACGTTTTACATTGCATTGGGGTCTATGTTATCGATTGTGTCCTCAAACTTTTCCAAAAGGCCCGACCATGACAAGTGAAATTACGACCTCCGATACTGAAAATCGAATCAAAAAAGCGTCTATAAAAAAAGGGAATAAAGACGCTTCACAATTTCACGGTCTATCGCATGAAGACATGATCGATATGTACCGCCTTATTTATACGTCAAGAAAGTTAGATGATGCGGAAATGAATCTTAAGCGTCAGCAAAAAATATTTTTCCAAATTTCAGGCGCAGGTCATGAAGCGGTCCTGGTCGCGGCGGGAAAAGTTTTACGTCCCAGTTCGGATTGGTTTTACCCCTATTATCGCGATCGTGCTCTGTGCTTAACGCTGGGAATGACACCGGCGGAAATACTAATGGAAGGCGTCGGTGCGGCCTCGGATCCAAATTCCGGTGGACGCCAAATGCCTTGCCATTGGGGCCATAGAGATCTCAATATTGTTTCCCAGAGTTCATGCACAGGAACCCAAAAACTTCAAGCTGTTGGAGCGGCCCAAGTTGGCAAATTTGTTCAAGCGATCGAGGCCATCACCAACGACGATATCTCCTTTGAAAAAGATGAACTCGTTTATGTGTCTATCGGAGATGGCGCGACCTCTGAAGGTGAATTTTGGGAGGCCATCAATACGGCCTCCGCAAATAAATTCCCTGTTCTATTTATGGTTGAGGACAACGGCTACGCGATCAGCGTTCCGACGCGAGTTCAAACCGCCGGTGGATCCATTTCTAAAGCCTGTTCGGGCTTTGAGGATTTGTACATTTGTGAATTTGACGGATGTGATCCGATTGAAAGTTTTGGCGAAATTACCAAAGCTGTTGAATATATCCGGTCGGGAAAAGGCCCCGCGTTGTGTCATGCACATGTGATTCGTCCGTATTCTCATTCGATGTCCGATGATGAATCCAACTACCGTACAAGCGAAGAAATGGATGCCGAAAAGGCAAGAGATCCGATTCTCGTGTTTGCAGACTTTCTGGTTGAAAATAACATGTTGGACGATGCGGGAATCGATGCGCTCAAAGCCGAAGTGGACGCCAATATCCGTTCGGCTGTGGATGAGGTTCTTGAACTTCCCCCACCCCATCCCTCAACAGCGATGGATTTTATCTACAGCCCAGATGTGGATCCGACCGGATCTGATTTTGAAAGTGAACCTGATTTTGATGAAGAGGGAGGCTTAAAAACAGTTGTCGATTTGATCAACGATGCGCTTCGAACCGAGATGAGGCGCAATCCCAAGATCGTTATTTTTGGTGAAGATGTTGCAGACGTGAGCAATGATGAATTGCTCGGAAAAGTAAAAGGGAAGGGCGGTGTTTTCAAAGTTACCCATCGACTCCAAGAAGAGTTTGGAAGTGAACGTGTTTTTAACAGTCCTTTAGCGGAGGCTAATGTGATTGGTCGTGCGATTGGTATGGCAACCCGTGGTATCAAACCAGTTGTTGAGATCCAGTTTTTCGATTATATCTGGCCCGCTTATATGCAGCT
>JALSKP010000840.1 GCA_026988815.1 Myxococcales bacterium
AATTGAGGCCAGCTATACGGGCCAGTTTCTTAAAAGCTACTTTGCGTCTTTTTCTTAGCGTTGTTTTAAAATTCCATGTAACTAAGGATGGGGCTTTGCCCAAATGAATTGTGAGGATTATATGAAATTAGTTGTATTGTTTACCTTGTTGGCTGTTGTTTCTTGTGAGAAAAAAACAGATAGCGAAACGAAAGAGAAAGAGAATGAAGCGCAGGTTATCCAGGTCAGCGATGGTAAAGAGATAAAGGCCGAAGAGAAGAAACTTGATACTCCGCAGACCAAGAAGGTCGAAAAAGCCCTAGATTTTGTTAAGTTAAAATATGATTCAAAAGATCGCCCTTCGAGTGTGAAGTTTCCGGGGAAAGCTAAACACGGTGTACGTTGGCAAGATCGCAACGGAGATAACTGGTTTATTTTCTCGTCTACAAGGGCGATGCAAAACGGTAAACTGCAGGTTGAAAATCTTTATGGAACCCATGTTGCGATCCTGGACGGCGAGGTTAAGACTTTACGAAGCGTTAAGGAGCTCAAAACCGAATGTGAAGACGATTGGAACGCCTCTTTTGAGCAACGCGCGGTCTCGATTCTTGATCTCGATAAGGATGGTTACGGGGAGCTTAGCTTCGGTTATCGCGTCACATGTACGTCCGACGTTAGCCCAAATACCTATAAATTAATGGTGTTGGAAAACGGAGAAAAACATATCTTAAGGGGAAGCGATATTATAGATATGGGTAGTGAGGTGATTGGTGATGGAGAGTATAAAATGGAGGGCTTTAAGGGGGAAAAGGTGCTGCTTGAGCATCTTAAAAAGGTATGGAAGAATACCGTAAAAGTGAAGCTTTAGAATCCAAACGCTTTCGTAGAACATCTTAATCTTTTACATTTCGGATCGTATGCAAACCTCAAAAGAACTTATTAAGCCCGTAAAAATCGGAATTCTACTTGTCCTTCTCGCTCTTCTTTTTGGAATTGGTTTAGGGGTGTACTTTGGTATTGCCGAAGATAGCGTCAAAGCTTTCATTGCAAATGGAATTGCTGCCAATCCAGCGGTGCACGACGCGAAAAGCGCAAGCAAACTATGGCGCTACGTTCAACGTGCCCATTTTCACTCCAGTGGTATCGCTGCTTTTTCCATCGCTTTGATTTTACTTGTCATGTTTTCGTCCTTAAAAACGAAGCTAAAACAGATTACATCGATTCTTATTTCGCTGGGTGGGCTCTATCCTCTTTCTTGGTTCATGATGTTTTACCTGGGCGCCTCGATGGGAAGAAAAGCCGCTCATAGTCATTTCATAACGGAAGCTTTGGTCTACATCGGCACGGGCGGGTTGTTGCTTGGTATGGGTATTCTTAGCGCCAACCTTGCCTTTTCAGCCTTCGAAGAAAAATAGTTCATTTTTTCCATCGGGCCTGAAAATGACGCCGATTTTGGACTACATTGGGCAATGATTAAACGCTTTGTTTCAAAACAATAGATGATTGGATGTCGGTCTCAAAACCAAAACCAAAATGAAAAGAATCAACTTTGTACCGAGGTTCTGGGGACAGCAAATTCGTAACGAGCAAGATTACAAAAGGCACATTGATTCCTTCATCTTAACGATGGCCGCGATTGGTATTGTCCCCCCACTAAATTCCTAGTAAAAACCTTGAATGAATTTCCTTTCATTTAGAGCCAACCATGTCCAATAAATTTGACCTTTCTAAATTCACCCAGCAAGCAAAAGCCGTTTTGGAGAGGGCACAGTCCCTCGCAGGTCAGCTCAAACATAAACATCTCGAGGCCGAGCATGTCCTTCTCGCAATGCTCGAAGACGAAGATGGTTTAGGTCGCCTCACCCTTCAAAAAATGGGCGTGGATGCCAAAGGTCTTGGAAAGAAGCTGATTGAAGAATTGGAACTCATGCCTAAAAATTACCAATCCGGTAACCAAGTTTTTGTGTCCAAGTCGATGCTTAATATTCTGAGCGAGGCCTCCTCGCTTGCCAAGAAGGACGGATCCAATGACGCCTCAAATGAGCACATTTTAATGGCTATCGCTGACAGGGGGAAAGGCATTGCCGGTAGGGCGCTAAAAAAAGCAGGAGTGGATAGCCAGAAAATCAGAACAGCCACAAAAAGTACGAAGTTATCGCCCCGAATGGAAGCATCTATTCCTGAAGTCCTACAAAAATATGCGACCGACCTGACAGGGTTGGCAAAGGCCGGAAAACTGGATCGCATCATCGGAAGAGACGATGAAATTCGCAGGATGATACAGATTTTAAGCCGCCGTGGAAAAAATAACCCCGTGCTGGTCGGAGAGCCAGGCGTAGGCAAAAGCGCAATCGTGGAAGCACTGGCGACAAGAATGGCCAATGACGATGTTCCGATTGGTCTCAAAGGAAAAAAGATTCTGAACTTAGACCTTGGGTCTTTGGTTGCCGGAACTTCGCTAAGAGGTCAGTTCGAAGAGCGTGTTAAAACGATTGTAAATGCGGTCGCCGAAAGCGACGGAAAACTAATTCTCTTTATCGATGACTTACACCAATTGACGAGTATGGGCGGAAACGGTGGATCTTCAAACTTACTAGCCTCGGCTCTTTCTCGCGGGCAAATTTCGGTTATTGGAACGACAACCGTGGACGATTATCGCCAACATATTGAACCCAATACCGGTTTAGAACGACGCTTTCAAACAATTTTAGTGGAAGAGCCTAGCGTTGACCAATGCGTCTCGATTCTACGTGGCGTCAAACATCGATACGAACTGCATCATGCCGTTCAAATTAACGACCAGGCATTGATCGCGGCCGCAAAAATGACGGACCGTTACATCACCGATCGATCGCTTCCCGATAAAGCCCTCGACGCAATTGATGAAGCTGCCTCACGTTTGCGTTTGGAAATTGATTCCAAACCGACAGCATTGGACGAGGCCGAAAGACGGATCCAAAATTTAGAAATTGAACGACAAGCGCTGATCGAGGAGACCAATCCAGATACCGTCGAAATCCGTGAAGGTTTGGAAAAAGAAATCGCAACCCTCAAAGAGGAAGCTGACGCTTTACGTATAAGATGGGAGCACGAAAAAGGATCCCTGGATGGGATGCTACATTTAAAAGAAGCGCTTGATGCAACTCAGAAAGAAATAGAAAGCGCGACTAGGAAGGGAGAACTCGGTCGGGCAGCAGAATTAAGGTATAGCGTTTTACCAAAACTAGAAGCCGAAATTCAGGCGGCCGAAGCCAAAGCTGACGAATTACGAGACGGGAAACGTCTTCTTAAAGATATCGTAGATGAAGACGACATTGCTGCAGTCATCGCGGGTTGGACCGGTATTCCGATTGACAAAATGCTCGAATCTGAACGAGAAAAATTACTCCAAATGCCCGACCGTTTGCGGCAAAGAGTGGTCGGACAAGATCACGCCATTGAGCTTATCTGTGCCGCGATCTGGCGATCAAGAGCCGGTTTACAAGATAAAAATCGACCCATCGGAAACTTCATGTTCGTCGGTCCCACAGGTGTTGGTAAGACAGAACTTGCCAAGGCCTTATCGGAGTTTCTTTTCGACTCCGAAGATTCACTCGTTCGCATTGATATGTCCGAATATATGGATCAAGCGAAAGTAAACACGCTTATCGGTTCTGCGCGAGGATATGTAGGATCGGAACAAGGGGGAGTGTTGACCGAGGCGGTTCGAACCAAACCTTATTCAGTCGTACTTTTTGACGAAGCCGAAAAAGCCCATCCCGATGTTTTCAATATTTTGTTGCAGTTGATGGATGAGGGTAGGTTGACCGATAGCCAAGGGCGACGTGTGGATTTCTCCAATACCTTGGTCATATTAACCTCCAATGTGGGGAGTCGCGAAATTTTAGACCTTGCCGGAAAAGTGAGCGCTGAAGAAATGACAGAGAAGGTCTCTGAGATTCTAAAAGATCATTTTCGGCCCGAATTTTTGAACCGTCTTGACGCACCTGTTGTGTTTAATGCACTCGATCGAGACGCGATTAAACTCATCATTAGTATTCTTGAAAGAAAGTTGAAGAAGCTTCTTGCTGAGCAGAAGCTGACTATCGAACTCACTGATAGCGCGCGTGAATTTCTGGCCCAAGAAGGCTATGAGCCTGAATATGGCGCACGTCCTTTGAAGCGCGCAATTGGTACCTATATTCAAGATCCTCTTGCCATTGAGATTTTGGAGGGGAAGTTTCAACCTGGCGATCACATTGTCGCAGATATCGCGGACTCACAAGACCAGTTGGTCTTCACGAAATCCTGAGGACGTGGTTAGGTGGGAGCCTAATCTGTCGCTCTATCTCGCATCGCACTTAGTCCTGTTTGTGTGCACTTTTCCACGACACTTTTAAGGGAGGCACGTACCTGTTCATCCGTAAGTTTATTGAGGAGCGCGATGGTGGTTGCGGTGTTGAAAATATTTCCTGGTGATCTAACGAAGCTATGAAAAGAGTCGTCAGCGCAGAAGAAATCTTGAGAATAGACTTTCTCGCCGTTAAATCCGCTAAAGACACTGATGGTGTAGTCGATGGTAAAGGAGTGGGAAGATCCGGTTTTAGAAATGCCGTATTGATTGACGATGATTTCTAATGAACCGTCGGTTTTTCCAGAGGCGACCGCAAAAGGGATCTTTGTACCGAGGCGTTTGGATGCATCTTCAACGATCATCGATTCGACGACTTTGGGACCTAGAAGCGTTTGTAAACGTGTCTCCATTTTTTCTTGATCGGCTGAGGCCGTGACGGCGGCGCTGACGATGGAGCCGAGAAGATTATCCGATCCGCCCCAATCAATGGATGCAGTATCGACAACAACCACGTTTAGACTCACCGTTTCGGCCTGTTGAGCAAAGTCTTTTAAGTGATTTGCACACGAAGAAAGAGAGAGCAGCAAAGCTCCGAGGAACAACGAAATTTTCATAAAACACCTACATTTTTAGTAACGTTCTGTTTTACGTGGAGAATTGACCGAAATTCAAATAAAGGTCGATAAAGATAATTTCCCTTGCGTCAAAAGATAGGTTTGGGATGCTGCTCGCGCTATTTCTTTGGAGTTAAACATGCGAATCTTTCTGCCTTTCTTTGTTGTCATCATTGGACTGTCTTCCTGCAAAGAAGAAAACAAATGTAAATTAGTGCCCAAGGGAATCTGCCAAAACTCAGAGTTTATTGACGGGCGATTAAAAGGTTTGGATCTCACGGATTCGAATTTTTCAAAGGCAAACCTAAGCCATGCCGATCTGCGAGGAGCGACGTTAACGGGAGTTAATTTTACGGGTGCAAACTTAACGAATGCACGTTTTGATAAAGCGAAAATGGACGGCGTCGATATAACCGACGCCGATGCATCGGGCGCAAGTTTTCGAATGGTGAAGGTGAGTAAACTTAAGGCATTGAATACAAATCTACGAGGTGCTGACTTTAGCGAATCAGAAATGAAAGATAGCAATTTCGAAAATGCGAATTTCGAAGGAGCTGACTTCCGAAAATCCCGTTTTGAGAATAACAATTTGAAAGGCGCGAACTTTGCGACGACGATGATCAAAGACGCGAAATGGACCAAGATTGTGTGTCAGGATGGATCGCTTTTGAACGAGACCTGTCCAGAGAGCAAATCGAAATAAGATGGGATTACAACCAGGTTTCATCTTCTTCTAGAAAAGTGGGGTAATGTTTTTGGGGAGAAAATCAAAAGGCCGCTGTTTTAAAACAGCGGCCTTTATGACCCCTACGGGATTCGAACCCGTGTTACCGCCGTGAAAGGGCGGTGTCCTAACCGCTAGACGAAGGGGCCAGTGAGCCGTGCTGGATTCGAACCAGCGACCAACGGATTAAAAGTCCGTTGCTCTACCAACTGAGCTAACGGCCCACAGTTGGAGAACGGGGTTGTACAGACGCGAACCAACGCTGTCAACCTATTATTTCCGCATTGATAGGATTTATTTTATCGACACAATCGTTTTGGAATATTGATGTTTAAAAAGCTCACTGTGCGGGGGAGGCCTGGTTTTGACCAAAGCGCTTGGATGGGTTTTTCTGGCGTACCTTCCCGAATACCTTCCCATGGATCCCAATAAGCCTGTTCTCCTGGTTTGATAATATGGAGTCCGCTCTGAAAGGGACCTATAATGTAGGTGTGTCCAGCGATTGTGCATTGGAAGCGTTCAGCCATTTTTTCGGCAAACCCTTGTCCATCTTTTGCACCAAAGGTTTCACAGGTGCGGATCCAAATTCGGGTGTCCCTATGAAGGCGATCTCTAACTCTATCAA
>JALSKP010000841.1 GCA_026988815.1 Myxococcales bacterium
ACGGCCATCTTTTTTTTCCTAGGTGCGGCGGACGATTCGCCACCACCAAAACTGATATCGCCAACGACCGCGTGATTTGCTTCGCTAAATTTCGAGGAGACCGTCTCGCCAAAAATTTTAACAATCAAAATAGCAGAAACTACAACCACGATTAAAACCAAAATACCTGAATACTTTTTCATATCGGACCTACTTACATCGTTTTTATTTTTTCGTTTGAAAGGCAAGTGTACAAGGCTCGATGTCGATCGCAAACCTCGGAGAGCTTAGTTCCCTTTTTTTCTGGGATTGTACCTAAGGAAAGCTAAAGGCTAAATCTTTCCGTTTGCCGCATCGCGAATGCGCAGATCTGCATGGGCTTTATATCGTGCAATTGTAGAACGCGTCGCTGGCCCGCCAATTCGGCTCAGGGCAAGGATATAGGCGATGGTCAGAGAACGCGACGCGCCCGATAATCCACGTATTAGTGCATCTACCGCTTGTGTGCTTTTTAAGAGTCCCAAGGTTCGCGCTGCAGAAATCCTCACCGAGTCATAGCGATCATCGAAAAGCGAAATCAAGGCTTTGTCAATTTCAGGATTCGTCTTTGCCATTCTAGAAAGGCTTTTCGCGGCTCTGGAGCGAATCAAAGGCGAGGCGTCGCGTGTGGCGGAGAGCAAATGCGACTGGCCCTTCTCGCCAAAAGAGCCCAATGCCTGAATCGCTGCACGCCGAATACGAAGGTCCTTGGACCGTGTCCCCTTTACGATTATTGGAAAATCTCCATCTTGTCCCAGTTCACCCAAAAGTAAAAAAGTAGAAGGGTTTTTCAATGACCCTGCTTTGCGGATAAGACTACCCAGTTTTCTCACATTTGATCCCAAATTTTCCGATTTCTGGCAGCCAATAATTTCTCCAAAACCAAAACCGCTCTCACATGCAAAGGTATCAATAACGCGTTGAGCTGTATCTTTATTTTGAAGAAGACCTTTTGCGACGGAGAAAATCGTTCCCAAAGAAGCTTCGAATTTTTTAGTACCAATGTTTACCGAAATACGCTTTGCATCTCTTTGATATCGGCTGGTGATCGACTTCGTATCGAACCACTTTCTTCGTAAATCAAAAAGACCAATTTCATTTTGAATTTCTTCATCAAGACGTGCTTTTTTATCGACACTTTGTCGCGTGGAAAAGAATTTTCGAAGTCCTCTTTCTGCGCTCTTTCGTGTTTCCAAATCTCCCTCCCAGTACCCTTCGAGCAAAATTTCTAAAGCTTCTTCGCCTCCGATTTCGGCAATACTCCATGAGGCAATATTACTCAGATAAGACGAACCTAAGGCTCTCTTCAACTGCGTTAAGCTTTGAGAATCCTTGGAGCGTCCCAATGCCCAGATCGTTGCGAATATCGGATCGTTGGTTGCTCCCAGATTCCCGCTAAGATATTTTCTTAGCGCGCTCGTAGAGCGTTCGGAGGAGATTCGTCCCAAGCCGATGGAAGCCAAAATTTGTTCTTCATATTTACCATTCTTTTCCAACAAAGCGATAAGCCCGTCTTCGGCAACGCTTCCGCCGGTGGCGCCCATCGCCCACAAGGAAAGGAACCGGATCATCGCCTGAGAGTCTTGAGCCGCTCGATTGAGTGCGGCCGAGGAACGAGGATCGGCTATTCTGGCCGCGGCAATAATGGCCAGAGGCCTCAACGGATCTTCTTTGTCATCCAAGAGACGATTGATCGATAAGGCGGCCCCCTTGGGTCTCATATTGGTTATCAAACGCAGGGAGCGCGCACGTAGATTCCCGCCGTGGGTCTGCAAAGCGTCGACCAAGACCGGCAGGCTTCTGTTTCCGATTTCGACCAATTCTCTTTTGGCTTTTGACTTTTCCTCTTCGGTCCCGAAACGTTCAAGATCAATAATTCCTGAAACCATCTTTTCGTAAATATCGAGCATCATTTCTTTATAGATAGGCTTAGGAGGTGTGCGATAAACCAAGGGAAAGAACTCCCCCTCAATCTCCTTTAACCGTCCGTCCAATTCGGCAAGTTCAATCGCGTGCTCGCCTGCTCGCCCGATAACGCCACTCGCTGGCGCCTTTTTCACGATGAAAATAAAGAGCTTTTCGGCTTCAGCGTACTTCTTTTGCACCAGTAAAATTTGGGCGAGTTGGTATTGAATATCAAAGGCCCGAGGGTCGATATCGACGGCTAATCTGAATTGAACCAGAGCGCCTTCTAGATTTCCCATCTTTTGATAAATCCGTCCAAGACGCGCTTGCGCAGTGGCATCATCGGGGTTCGCTTTGACAGCCAAGGTCGCGTAATGCACCGCCTTATCATCTTCGAATAATTTCAAACTGTGCTCTGCAATTTGCTGATAATATTCGCGTTTACGAATTGGAAATTTTTCAGCTAGGCGTTCAAGAACGGCGATCGATTTTTTAAGACTTCCTGTGCGGGTGTGTAGTTTTTCTAAACTATTGAGCGCCATGATTTCTAATTTCAAGCCTTCTTCGCCTCCTTTCTTTTGGCCCAACTTTTCGAGATCTTTTAAGATTTTTTCAGCCTCGCTAAATTCAGAATATTTCATATGGCCAGCGGCGAGGAAAAATCCTGCTTCGCTATCGCCCTTCGCAAATTCTAAATCGTATTCTCTCATTCGGGTTCGAAGGGTGTTCTTTTTGTAGTAGAGATTAATAATGCGTTTTCGGGCTTCGTTGCGAATAAGGCTTTTGTCACTATTGCTGAGGAGATAATTCCAGATTTCGATAGCCTTATCTGTCCGACGTGCGTGCTCGTAAGCGAGCGCCAAACCACGCCGAAGGTTTTGATCTTTGGGTGCGATTTCAACGGCTTTTTCGAAGTAATCAAGCCCCTTATCGACCAACCCGTGGTCGCCCAAAACTTGACCCAAACGTGCGTATGCTTCTCCCTTATCAAGATCGCTTTTTAACAATTTTACCCAAATAGAAACAGCCTTCTCGGTATTGCCGGACTGGTAATAGAACTCTCCAAGGGCAAGAATAAAAGCATCGTTACGAGGTTCTAAACGCATCAACCTTTTGTAAATTCGAAGCGCATCTTTCCTGAGGTCGTAGTTAATATAGGCGTCGGCTAAAAGAACATAGGTGTCGGTCGAGCGACGAAATCTTTTTTCGATTTTTGATAGAAGTGCGAGCGCTTTTTTCTTATTTCCTGAGCGAAAATAGACCTTCACCAACTCAAATTGGTAGCTTGCCTCGACGGGTGCAACGCGTACTAAATTATTATATGCTTTTACTACTTTCTTATCGTCGCCTCGTCTTTCTAGAATTCGAATTTCTTTGATCCGTGGATCAGATTGTCGGCGATTTTTACGTATGGCGATTTGATATTGCTTGAGCGCCGCGTCTTCTTTTCCAATTTCATCGTAAAGATCCCCCAGTAGCATGGCTTGATCATAATTTGGATTCCTCCATCTTTTTTCGTAAATCGCGATGAGCTCATTAAGCTTATCAGTGCGTCGATACACGGTCACAATACGTTGTTCGAGCGCGCGGTATAGCCAATGGTTTTTCTTCATGATCCTTTGCGCTTTACGATAGATCGAAAGGGCTTTTTCGAAGTCGCCCATCTTCTCGTAAAGATCGCCCATGTCACGCATGGTCGTCGCTTTGGTTTTCGCGTCACGTCCCGCCATTTTTATAAGCGCTTTGTACTGATCCAAGGCTTTATCAAAGCGTTTGTATTGAATAAGAATCTGAGCATATTCTAGACGTAAATATTCACTTCGTGGATTTAACGCGACAAGTTTATCGTAGTACTGGGTCGCGCGCTTCCAATCGCGCTGGGCGAAGGCAGTGTCGGCTAGTTTCCTTAAAATCTCTTGTTTTTTATCTTTGTTTTTCTCTAAAGAAAGCGCTTTTTCGAAATCTTTGGTTGCCAATTCCATCTTTCGCAACTCGATATAGGCCGAACCGCGACTGAGCCATGTTAGCGCGTTTTTGGGCTCCAACTCGACCGCTTTTTTATACTGTTCAAGCGCTTCGCGAAACTTATTGCGGCTTTTCAGGAGATGGCCCAAAATCAAGCGATAATTCGCCTTTTTCGGATTTTTTTCGATCTTTTTTTCGTATTCTTTGATCAGTTTATCGAGCTTTTTGCCCTTTCCGACATAACTTACCAAGCGCTTGAAGGCCATCCCTTCGCTGGGTGTACGCTCAAGGAGAACCTTGAAACGCCGAATAATTTCCGTCCTACGGGCTTCTCCGCCTTTGGTGCTCCAATCTTGGGCGAAAAGAGGCGAGGTCGAGAAAAAAAGCAGGGCAAAAGCCATCAGGGATAGACGCATAAAAACTCATCAATAAATTCACCCTACTATAACGCGAAGAGCCCCCTCTTTCTATTCCTATTATTTATTAGGAATCGATTATCTTGTCGGAAAGGTTTTTACCCCGACTCCGCGTGGGCCACATAGAAAAAAATAGTCGATCGAAACAATCTCCTGCTCAAGCCCATCCTAAAACGAAGAGCCAATAGTAGCCGATCAAACGTGGAATTCTGGCGAAGGTCGCCAAGAAAAATTTCCAACGGTTCATTTTGTAAATTGCCGAAAACCAACACACGATCGAAAACGGAATCGGTGTAAGTGCTGCAATGACGACCGCCCAAACGCCGTAGCGCTCAAATAATTTTTCTCCCCGTCCACGAAAACCTTCGATTCTATGTTTAAAAAAGGGGATTTTGGCAAGATGGGGCCCGAGTGTGTAGGCGAGGTTACCGGCAAGGATGGACCCTATTGAACAGACGATTAGCATCGTGACGGGATCGCGATCTGTGGCCACTGACATCAGCAGATAAGTATCCGGTGGCACTGGAAAAGTAAGCGTATCCGTAAGTAAAATGCCAACGAAAACACCAGCCCATCCCAACTTATCGACAATAAATTCTGCGAATTGGGTTAAGGGTTCACGAATATAGGCGCCCGCAAAAAAAACGATCGCCACAAGGACGATCGTAAATATTAAGGTTTGAATAAGAATGGAGGTGATTCCGATTTCATCTTCATCGCTGATAAGGGGTTCGATTTTTTCAATCGATTCCCGAGTAACAGTTAAACTATTTTCGTGTTCTTTTGACAATTACACTTCTAAAAGAATGCGTTCGGGATTCTCTATACATTCTTTAACGCGGACCAAAAAGGAGACGGCTTCTTTTCCGTCGATGATACGATGATCGTAAGAAAGAGCCAAATACATCATCGGTCGAATGACGATTTCGCCATCGACGACAACCGGCTTCTCAATGATATTGTGCATTCCCAGAATGCCCACTTGTGGGGAATTCAAAATAGGAGTAGACAACATCGAACCATAAATCCCACCGTTTGAGACGGTAAAGGTACCGCCTTTGAGATCGCTCAAGGCCAGACGATTATTCTGAGCTAGGCCAGCCAGTCTTCGGATTTCCATCTCCACGCCTGCAAAACTCAACTGGTCTGCGTGGCGAACAACGGGAACAACAAGTCCTCGGGGTCCACCGACGGCCACACCAATGTGGTAGTAGTTTTTGTAAATAATATCGGTCCCATCGATTTCTGCATTCACGGCGGGATAGGCTTTTAGGCCTTCGATAATCGCTTTCACAAAGAAAGACATAAAACCAAGTTTTGAACCGTGTGTGGCCAAAAATTTCTCTTTGTATTTTTTCCGAAAATCCATAATGCCGGACATGTCGACTTCATTGAAGGTCGTCAAAATAGCCGCAGTTGCTTGCGCTTCCACCAATCGTTTTGCGACGGTTTGGCGTAATCGGCTCATTTTCACGCGCTCGGTGGGTTCAGGACCGCTCGTGACGGTATGGGATTTTGCCGCATTCGGTGCAGGAGCTTTGGCGGCTAACACATCACCTTTGAGTAGGCGGCCTCCAGGACCGGTTGCAGCGAGTTGGCTTGGGTCTAAATTCTTTTCTTCAACAATCCGAGCAACCGCGGGGCTTAAGGGTTTTGTTGTAGAAACCTGGGCTGCAGGCGCAGCGGAGGCGGCTTGTTCGGGCGCACTTGTTGGCGGCGCGGCCTCGGGTGCCTTCGCGCTTTCGTCAAGTTCGGCGATCACATCGCCAACATTAACAGTATCTTCTTCACCAGCCGATTGGGCGGTAATCACGCCTGATACGGGAGCGGGAACGGCAACCGTAATTTTATCGGTTTCAAGTTCAACGAGAATGTCGTCCTGATTAACATAGTCGCCAACCTTGACTAACCACTCTGCGATAATTGCCTCG
>JALSKP010000842.1 GCA_026988815.1 Myxococcales bacterium
CTATGCGCGAAAACTACGCTCCCGAACCGGTCGCCAAACCAGGACATCTTCAATCTACGCCTCAACCCATCCCCGGGTTTGATCGCACCTGCCTTCTTCGTGTCGACGAGATTGGGATGCCGATTGAGGGCGATTACCAGCCCGTAAAGAATGCGATCAACGACGCCGTAAATTGTATGGAAACGCCCGATGAGACCTTTAATCACGTTTCCAACGCCGACATTCAGTGCGCCATATCTGGTCAAGGCTGCGTCATCCCAGGCGTTTGTGGCGAGACGGATCGCTGTTCACTCAAGAACCTTTTTCCGCTGGCATCAAGCTATCGAAAGATTCCCAAAGTGTTAAAATCGGCTGAATACCAAAAGGAGGGCATTCTGGATCTCCAGCGATTAGAGGACGATTTTGCCTGCATGAGCTTTGTTGGAACACGTGGGCATGGCGTTGAAAAAGGATTATCCGCGCTGCTCCTTGCAACAAATATTAAAAAGACTGGTGGTCCGGTCGAGGAACCCACAAATGATGCCGCGCCCAATCATGGTTTTTTAAGAAAAAAGGCCACATTCGCGGCTGTGTTTCTGACCGACGAAAATGATTGCTCCCACAAGGGAGAAATCGACGAGACGAGTTTATGCGGCGACGCCACGTGTTCATTCGCCAACATTGAAGGGGAAGAGGCGAACTCTCCTCTACTGAAAATCGCCGACATAAAAACAGAATTATTAACCAACTTAAAAGCCTCCAAAGGACGCCCCAATTTGGAGGAGAAAGACATTTATTTAGCCTCAATTCAGGGCAAAGCGATACGTTTTACAGGAGTAGTTCCAACAACATGTGAAATGGAAATCTACGTTCAGCCAACATGCGTCAACAGAAGTGGATCTGCTTATAGCGGTGATCGTTACACGCGCTTTCTACAGAGTTTTCCCGATAGCCAGATTTATCCGAAATCCGACGACGCTCTGCAGGGTTGGTTGTGTATGGAAGATTTCTCGCCGGCGTTAACTGAGATCGGTGAGCTCTTTTCTCAGTAAATCTTCAAGATGAAAACGGCGCGCTGTTTAAGAAATGCTTACTTTGTGATGAATCCAATTCCGAAGGGATTACGTCCAACGCGAACCTCAGATTTCAACTTAGGAATCGGCCCTTCTGCAACATCATAAATACTAAGTAGATGAGAAGTCGGCAACTCAACGCAGATGGGCAACGTTTGGCCGAGGCAATGCGCATTGCGATGCGCACCGTACATAGCGCTATTGAAGATATCAAAAACGACACGTTATGTGGGAGCTTTCGCTGGACAAGTACGTGGAACGCGAGCTTGATCGCAATTAGCGCGATCGAAAAATTACTTGAAGAACACCCAAAGATTGAACCCCAAATGCTTAATTTTGAACCCGGCACTTGTGTTGGAAGCCTTCACCGAGGTGAGGTCGATCTCGTCCTAATGAATGAAGGTGTGGATATTGAGGGGATTTCCAGCACCCTCGTTTTCAAGCAAGATCACAGTGTTTTTTGTTCTCCCGATCACGCTTTTGCATCCCGCAAAAATCTCACCTTGGAGGATCTGGCAGAGGAGAAATTCGCGGCTCCGATTCAAAATGAAAACGGTTTTTTCTCTGATGGCTGGCCTCAGGATCGTCCGAGAAAAGTAACGATGCAGTTTACCCAAATGGAATCGGGCTATCAAGCATGTTTGGCGGGTTATCTCCTCGCCGTCTTACCAAATAATGCCGCCCGTGGGCTCGTGCCCATCGTAAAGCTTGCAACGCAACGAAAAATATATGCCATTCATCGAGAGACGCTTTCGAAGGGCCCAGCTGAACATATGGTTCGCCTTCTGAAAAACAATCTGCTTTAAGCAAAACAAACTTTATCAGGTTAAATGTGCGGGAACCTTCATAGACATTTGCATTTGACGGCAAGCTCACTTATTCTTTGGGTTCAGCGATATTTTATTGGCGATTTTCCGGCGATTTTCCGGCGAGGCATTTTTGAAAATCTTACTGTTATTCACGTTATTTGTGCTTGCGGGTTGTTTCGAAGGAAACCTGGACGTGTCCAATGCGACAACAATACCCAAAAATGATGTTGGTATTCTCGACGATCTCAGCGGCCCCAATCCTGACCTTAGCGTGGAAGAAGACGGGATCCCTTGCGTAAGCGATAAGATTTTTTTCGAAAACAACACCTCCCAATTCCTCTTTCAGTACTGCAAAGGGTGTCACGTCAAAAACGGTAACGCGAGCATGACCGCGTTTATCATGAAAACGCGGGCCGATTCAGATGACTCGCTTGCCTACAATCACGGTCTTTTTGACGAATGGGCGAAAAAAGAAAATCCCGATCACGACAATGCATCTCCGCTACGTTTAAAAGCACTCAACATCATTCCTCACGGCGGCGAGAAAGTAATCCAAGAGGATTCAGACAACGATGTTTTGCTTCTTGAGGCCATCAATCGTGCTCGGAATCCAAGCGCCTGCAAGGAGCCTACACCCGCTGGCCCCTATTTGGACGGCGTAGTTCCCACAACACCCTATGCCCAACTACGTCGCGCGACGATGCTCCTTGGATCCAGACTTCCGACTGCAGAAGAAATCACCCAGGTTGACGAGAATCCAAACACCATAGACGGAATTTATGACGCGCTGATGTCAGACCCCGCTTTTTTTGATTTCCTGAAACGCGGCTGGATGGACCTTCTTCACGTACGAGGTTTAGAATCCCCTGACGGCGCCTATGACGAGGGACGCTTCCCAAACATGAGTTGGTGGAACGGGCCAGACACCCCCGAAACCAATAGGAATCGTTTGGCAACACTCAAGGGTATTCGACAAGCTCCCGTTCAATTGATTCTCCACATTGTTCGAAATGGAGATCCTTTTACGGGCGTCCTGACCGCCGACTACACGATGGTCAATCCTTTTTCAGCGAAATCCTTTGACGTTGAAGATCAGGTCAGTTTCCCAGATCCTCTAGATGAAAACGCCTTCCTTCCCGTTCGTCTAAAAGGAGGTGGAAACTCAGGTATTCCCGCCGAGCAAACCTATCCTCATTCGGGTCTTCTTTCCTCGTCGGTCTTCTGGCGACGCCACCCGACTACGCCAACGAATCTGAATCGCACACGGACCAAAGTCTTTTTCAAATTATTCCTAGATGTAAACATACTTACTTTAGCACCGCGTGTATCGGGCGCCGATAAAATTCTCGGCATCGACAATCCCTTGGTGAATTTTGAGCAATGCTCCGTTTGTCATATTGTTATGGATCCCGTCGCTACGATATTTCAGAACTTTAACGAGGACGGCATTCGCACACCTTTTGAAGATTGGGTTCCCCTTTACGACGCCGGTTTTTCTGGCGTAGACCTCCCCGACACACGTACCCAAGACGCCGTGCGATGGTTAGGTGAACAAGCCTCAATGGATCGCAGATTCCCCATCGCGATGACAATGAACGCCTATTTTATTCTAACCCAACGCGAGGTTTTAATCGCGCCCTCGGATACCTCTGTTGCCTTTTTCGCCCAAAAACGAATCGCCTATGAGGCACAACAAAAAGAGATCAAACGCATTTCAACACGCTTCGTAGAAGATAACTACAATTTCAAAACCTTAATAAAATTATGGTTAGCCTCGCCCCATCTCAATATAAAAAATCTCGACAAGGGCATTACAGAGGGACGCGCCGAAGAGATCGATGCACTCGGTCTCGGGAACATCTTGAGCCCAGAAAATCTACAGCGAAAAATCATCGCTATCTTTGGCAAGGAATGGTTTGACGAATACGAAGGCCATTCGGCGATCGACAACGAAGTCGGCGACTCATTAGTAAACAATGCAAACTTTTATTCTTTATTCGACGGCATCAATTCTCGCGAAACGACACGACGCTTAAAAGATCCCAGCGGTCTAAACGGCGCCGTGATGAACCTCATGGCCGAAGAAGTGGCCTGCCAAAATACCGCCATCGATTTTGAGAAAGCAAAAGGCGAACGCCTTCTTTTTCCGTTCATTGATGCGACAGAAAGAGAGGAAACCCTGGTTCGTAAAAATATGGTCTATCTTTTTGAACGTATTCTTGGACAGCGACTCAAACCCGACGATGCTGATATAACCACGGCCTACACACTTTGGTCGGACATTCAAAAAGACGGTGAAGCGGGCGTCCTCGACGGACGTTATTCGAGTTCCTCAGCCGTTGAGGAGTGCCGTAATAACTCCTTCGGTGACGACCTTTACACCATGAGAAGCTGGCGAGCGATCGTCGTTTATTTATTATCCAACTACTACTTTTTCTATCAATAGGGGCTAATGATGGATCGACGAGACTTTTTAAAACTAGCCGCTTTCTCAGGAATGAGCGTTCTGACGCCCAACCTTTTGGCCGACCAAAATGGAGGCGCCCTCTACACCGAGGGACTATTCTTCATCAATGTTTTCGCGGGCGGAGGGTGGGATGTGACCATGTTTTGTGACCCCAAAGGCCATATCGACGGCGGGCTTAGCCAAGAATATCAGACGGGAGACATTCAAAGCACCGGCAATATTTCCTATGCGCCTCCAACGCCCAATTTTCCGGCGAATAATAACCAACATTTCTTTGAAAAGTACGCGAGTGAATTGTTGATCGTGAACGGCATCGACACAACAACCAACGCACACTTGGCAGGAACGCGTTATGCGGCAACCGGTAATTTACAAAGCACATCCTATCCTTCTTTTGCAGCCCTTTATGCGGCAACCAAAAGCGATGGAAATTCTCTTCCTTTGGGTTACCTAAGTTACGGGTCCGTTTACGCGAACACGGCCAATCTCCTTCCTGTTTCTCGTCTCCAAGATGTGGATTCCTTGCGTCGTCTCGTGGATACTAATGTCCACCGTGAAGGGGCGCGATTCCGATCTGAATTCTCGACCCAACGGGTTGCCGAGGCGCTGAAGAAACAAAACGAAAAGCAAACCAAGGCCCAGTTTCATCCGCGCACAAAAAGAAATATGGCGACCCTCTACACGGCACAATTGTCTGCCCGGAAACTAAAAGAGCTTAGCCGTCACCTTCCAGCCACGCTTCCAGAAAGTCCTTTTGAGCGACAAATCGTATTGTCTCTGGCCGCTTGCGCGGCAGGGATTTGTATTAGTGCAGATCTGGAACTCGGTGGTTTTGATTCACATGATAATAACGAAGCTCGCCAAAGCGTATTGCTCGACGAGTACACCAAAGGCATCGAACTTTTGCTGGAAAGAGCGGAAACCTTAAATATTCGAGAGCGTGTTTTGGTCATGATGACCTCTGAGTTTTCCCGCACACCTGTCTATAATACGACCGGCGATCAAATCGGAAAAGATCATTGGCCGGTCAACAGCGCGATGTTTATCGGTCCCGGGGTTCCCGGAAATAAAGTTGTGGGACAAACCACGGAAGGACATTTTGCGATGGGATTTGATCCCGCCAATCATGTCGCCATCCCCTACGTTGAAGACCAAACCTTACGCATCACACCGCGTCATATCAGCGAGAGTTTGAGAAAATTCACTGGAATTTCTACGAGCGAAAACGCAAAAAAATTCGCCCTTAAAGACGGCGATGTAATCGACATTTTCCAAGCCTAACGACGCTTACGACCACGGCGTTTGCCTTTTTTGGGGCGCGGTCGAGGACCGCCCGACGAACGTCCGTCGTCAAAAGGCTCGTCTTCCTCTCTGCGCATACGTTCCTCTTCTTCGATTTCGTGCATCTCGTCTAGCAAACGCTCGGCATCGACTTCCTTTTTAGAAAGTTTGAACTTACCCGTCAGAATCGTGTCCGTATGCAATGCGCCGCGTTCATATAGATCCCACATTTCGTGGCCAAAGCGGAGCTCTTTTCGGGCACGCCCGAGACGAAAATGCGATGTAATATTGGCAACGTCGCGTAATAAGATTCGTTTTGCATGTCGATTTTGAGACGCGCCGATGGATTGTGGAAAGTCGATAACGACCGGACCGGTGTCTTCTAGCAATACATTGAAAATCGATAAATCGGCGTGTACGACATCCGCGCAAAGCATCCGAACAACCTCTTGCATGAGTTGGTTGAACACAATAAGCGCTTCATCATCATCGAATTTCCAATCCGAAAGGCGAGGTGCGGGACCGCCATTTGGACCTACGATACACTCCATAACCAACACGCCTTCCATGAAGTCGCGAGGTTTGGGGACGCGAACACCGG
>JALSKP010000843.1 GCA_026988815.1 Myxococcales bacterium
ACGAAAATTTCATTTTTTGAATAATTTCTTTATGAAATCGCCCGGATCGGTATTTTTCCTGTCTTTTCTTAAGCGATAAAGACGTAGTTCTCTTTCGGCTTCTCGATTTGTCGGGTTTAAAACCAGGGCTTTTTCATAAAAGCGCATCGCGTTTTTTTCGTCGCCTCGATGCTTTAACATCTGAGCCATGAAAAATAGGGCGTCGGGCTGGGTTTGTTTATCGTTCATTTCGATGGCTTTACGAATATTGGCCTCCGACTCCTGAGCGGCGCTGGGATCCACAAGAAACTTTGTGTAGGAGGCGAACGCGAGGTGAAGCGCACGTGCGTCCAATTCATAGGCGCGTTCGAATTTCTGTTCAGCCAAAGACATCCGTTTTTCGCGGTAGAATTGGTACCCTTCTCGGAAGGCTTCTTGGCCTTCCGAAACCGCGTTGGGATTCTTTTTCCGCGCTCTGCTTCGAAGGCGACTAAACTTTTCTTTTCGTTCATCGACCGGTTTGCTTTGCGCTATCTCAACCTCGGAGGCTTCCTCAGAAATTTCGGAAAGAATCCGCTCGGCTTCCGTCAATCCTGGTTTGGTGCGGATGGGTTTCTTTTTTTCGTGGGAAAAGGATCGTCGCCTAGATCGCTTTTTACGCATCGCCGAGAGTTGCCCCATTTTTGCCCGAAGATCTTCTTTTGTTCTGACAATTTCTTCTGGGGCTTTCTCGAGTCGTTTCACCGTCGATCTAAGAGGTTCAGTTTCTGGAAAAACATCCTTGGAGGGTTTGTTTTCGTTGAGTGCTTCGGTTTCACTCACATCTCCAGAAACCTGAGCTTCGTCAAACTTTTCCAATTTGAGGAGTTCAGTATAGGCTTTACGAATGGCGATAAAAATTTTCTGGGCGTAACTTTTAACGGAGGAGGACACGTTTCCGTACACATCTGGATGACGCGCTTTAACAAGGAAGTAAAAGCGGTCTCTGACCTTTTTCTTGCCACACCCTTTCCACAATCCAAAAATTTCATAAGCATTTTGATATTCGATGTCGAGTAAGGTGATTCTGAGTTCACGCTCAACATCATCAGGATTTTGGGCCGTCTTAAAAGCGGTTGTGCTTTCGATCTTCTTACGCTCCATGCGCTCCAGGGCCAAGCGGGTTTCTTGCGCCCAGATCACCTGCCGCGTGATATGAGGTCGCTCCGCGGAATCTACAACGTAGGTATTGAGGGCAAAATAGGCGGTCTTGAAAAAAGACTCACTTTTTTCTGATAAAATTTCCTGCCAGGTCATTCCACGTTCGAAATAGTCGTTAAATTCGGCAAGCGAAGGAAAGGCCTCTTTGAGTTTTCCGCTACTTTCAAAACGAGAGGTTGGGATTGGATATTTATCCATCATTCCCATCAGGCACTGCATAACATCTCGATTCGAGAGAAATTCGTTGACCCCTAAAGCTAGAACGCGTTCTAAAGGACGACTTTTTCCTGAGAGTTTTTCGTGATGTTCAAAACGATATTCTCCTCTTTTCCATGCAATAGTTGAGGCCAGATCCTGGCTCGTATTTGTGGTTTCGGTGTCCACAAATAAGCCTCCTCGAAAACTAAATTTTAACTCAACATTTCCGTTGATGAGCGATAAAATACCCGTTTCTTTTCTTATGAGGAGTGAAAATAGAAGTGTGAAAACGGTTGTTTTTGTAAAGTCACCTTTGTCGTTCAAGGGGAGGGCGATTTCTCGTTCGTCTTCGTCAGATTCTGTTTTTTCTGTAACTTTCTTCTGCGCGACGTCTGAAATAATTCGACGTATTGCGCGATCAAAATCTTTTCTACCCAGATGGGTTTCAACGATTTCTTCTAAATGGGTGAGGTTCTTTTTTAGATCAATAAGTCCGCTTGATTTTTTCTTCACCAATAAGATGAAACCGATGCCTTCATTTTCGCACAAAGTATTGATTGTCAAAAAGACGTCTAAGGTTTCGTTTTTAATGGTGTTGAAGTCGACAATGATAAGATCATTTTTGTTTCCGAAAAGAGCTTCAGAATTTTCGGCCCACCGTTTCTCTTGCACAAAACTTACGCGCTCAAGATCAAAATTAGAGACTACAGCATCTCGTAATTTTGAACTATTTATCAGCAGCGCGGTAGTAATCATGTTTACTTCAATGTCCTAATTTGATCGAGAATTTCCCTCTTCGTCGACGACGGAATCTTTAAATCTTTTGTTTGGTCGAGGTACTTTTTAAATGCATCCCTGGCCAACGAAGGTTGTCCAAGGTCCCGATAAACATAACCTAAATCTTTATAAACACCAGGATCTTTATACCCGTACTTAACGGCAAGTTGAAGATGGGTGGCTGCTTTTCGAAGCTTATCAGAGTACAAATATGACATCCCAAGTTTTGCTTGCGCCTTAGGTTGGTCGGGGTTTTTCTCCAACGCGTTGTTGTAGTTCGCAATGGAGGCCAGGTAATCCTTTTCATTAAAATTAACGTTGGCCATAGCAATGAGGGCAGAGGCATTATCAGGATCAAATTCCAATGCTCGGGCAATATCGGCCTTACCCTCGGCCGCGTAACCAAGTCGAGAGAGAAGTTTTCCACGGTAAACATAGATCGCTGGATTCTCTATGCCATAGGTTTTGTCAATCGCTGTCGCTTTACGATATTCGTCCAAAGCCTGTGTTAGACGTTTCGCTTTTTCCAACGCGCGTGCCATGTAGAAACGGTACTCGCCTTTATTAGGCTCGTTATCCAAAACATGTCGGAAAATTCTAAGCGCATCTTCGGATTTGTTTTTGGCGAATAGGGTCCGTCCAACGTAAAAATAAGCGCGATGGTATTTCGGGTTGATTTCATAGGCATGGTTGAAATGCTTTCGAGCGGTTTCAAAGTTTCCGCGATCAAATTCGATCATGCCAAGGATGAATGCGTACTCCTCATTATTGGGAAACTGAGCAATGACTTTCTTAATCTCGTCAATCGCGCGATCATACTCTTTAGACTGACGATAGGCGTCAGCAAGATAGGCCGATAATCGAACGTCAGAGACGCCTTCTTTACGCGCCTTTTCAAGTAGACTACGCGCCTCCTTATGATTGCGCTCCTCTAGCAAAAGTCTTGCGTGGGCAATTCTGGCTGGCCAATAGTTTGGATCTTGTTTAAGCGATTCACGAAACCAATCGTGAGCGATGCTACGTCGTTGAGACATGCGATAATATTCAGCGACCTGGGCCGCGATTCTTGCCGTGATGAAATCTGGCAACTCCACAATTTTTCTAATATGGGTTTCACCTTTTCCTACATCTTTGTCCGTCTTCCAAGCGAGTTGGGCTAACATGGCGTGGGAGTCGAGCAAGGTTGGATCGATTTCCACCGCCCGCTCTAAAGGTTTTTGAGCATCAAAGAAATTGCCTCTTTTCAAATATAGGCGACCTAACATCGAAGGAAAACGCGCGTCTTCGGGGAATTCCTTCTGACCATCTTCAAGCTGGGTAATGGCAGAAATCCATTGTTCCAATCCGATATGAGAACGCACAATGCCAAGCATCACATCGGGACTCTTTTTTCCAAGATTTTTATTCGTTGTGAAGAAGTTTAACGCTTCCTTGAACTTCTTTGCACGTTCATATTCCTCGGCGAGTTTCTGAAGGGTGTCTGCTCGGCCGGGATCAAAAGACAACGATTTAATAAAGTTTTCGATCGCCAACTCGCTTTTATTTCGACCGCTATGGACCAGCCCAGCGTAGTAGTGTGAAAGAGCAAGTTCTTTTGGACTCGCCGCTGAAAGGAGCTCGGCGTTTATTTTTTCAAGCTGGCTGATGGCTTCATTCAAGTCTCCCAATTCGACGCCGATTTCACCGCCTTCAAGCAGGGAAGGAATATGGGCAAGATTCGCTTTTCCGGCAAAGGCTTTTTGGGCGGCTTTTTTGTTTCCCATCAAGCGCGCCAATTTCCCTTTCCAATATCCCGGAAGAGGCGAGGTCTTATCGATCGCTGCCGCATTCTTTAAGGCTCTTGAGGCTTTCTCTCGTCGTTGCTTAAAACGTTCACTCACGCTTTGCTTTTTTTCTGGTTGAGGCTTTTCTTCCGTTTTTTCTTCTGATTCTTTCTCGCCTTTCTCAAGACTTTTTTCTGAGCCCTTCTTTTTGGTTTTTTCGCCTTCGACAGCTTCAATCTTTTCTTTGGGCGTCTCGTCGAGCTTTTCTTTCTTCTCTGGATGGTTTGCAGGTCCTTTGGCGATTTCGTTTGCAATCGATTTAATATTGGCGATTCCGATAATCGTATTTGCGTAAAAGCCGATCGCGCCGTCTTTTCCACTTAGATCGGAAACGTAACTTTGCGACGCTGACGCGTTGCCTTGGACGGCTTCAAACGCGCCGCGTCCCAATTTCTCGAAATCGCCTTTTGGCGAATCAAGCGTAAGGGCTAACTTTTTTGCCGAGGCGAATACCTTCTCGTTCTCGTAGCGTGAGAGAAACAAGGATTGACTGAGTAAAAACTCTCCTCGTTTTTGAGGAAGGATCTTGCCCGTGTTTGTCGCGATTTTCGATAGAACGTCGTAGTTATCAGACTTAATGGCCTCCATTGCGACCTGAACTTTCTTTTGTTTCTTCTTTGCAATCGGCTTAATCGCCTCTTTTGTATCTCGAAAAAACTGCGAATAAACGACCCAACCTACGCCGCCTAAAATCGCGAGCGCCGCAAGAACGGCAACGATGGAAAGAGCACCTCTTTTTTTATCGTCGTCCTTGGTTGCCGCTTTGTTTGTCGTTGCACTTAGGGCGTCAACTTGAGCGGATTGGATACCTCGAGAACGCGGTCGCATCGGATCGTCAGCGGGAATAGCAGGCTCCACCACCGCAGAGCTTGAATGGCGATCCGAGAGAAGATCATCTCCCCAATCATCAAAGGCCTCGGAAACATGATCTGCGTTATGGGAGGGGCTAACTTCTGACTTTTCAAATAAATCTTCGCCCCAGCCGTCTGATTGCTCGTTTCCTGTGCTTTTTCCTTCGTCGAGGAAGGAAAAATTCTCGCCATCGGAAAGAAAATCATCGTTTCTTTGAATTTGTAACTCTTCTTCTGGCTCAGAACGTCCAAAAAGATCCTCATCATCATCTTCTTCGGCAACAGATCCGAAGAGGTTGACTTCCGACGACGCGTCTAACATTGAGGAACTTTCGGCAAACAAATCGTCGTCATCGTCCCGCCCGAAAAGATCGTCCTCGTCGCTTAAAGGTAACAAACCCGAGTTTAGGGTCCGGCCCGGCGTTCCAGGTACGGCAGGAAGATCGACACCGAAAGAAGGCCTTGGCAGCGAGCTTGCCGACGCCGGTAAATCGGTCCCCTGTAAACCAGGGAGATTGGAAGACAAAGCGGGTAGGCCTGATGCTGGCGCTGGTAACGCGGAGGCAAGACTCGGGAGGCCCGATGATAGCGCAGGCAGACCGGATGCTAAACTCGGTAATCCTGATGAGGGCACCGGTAAACCTGAAGCAGGCACCGGCAATCCAGGAAGGGGCAATCCAGAAGGGGGAAGGGGGAGTCCCGATCCGCCGCTTAAACTTGGAAGGCCCGGTAAATCGCTATTCATTGTTGGAAGTTTGGGCGTGGGCAAACTCGGTGGAACGCCTGCGATCGCGCCCGAACTTTTCGGTGCGGGAAGATCATCTGTGGAGGGCCAACCCCCAATTTGGGTCGACTTTGGATCGATTGTCCCGTTGATGTGATCCTCGGGAATATGAAAGGCTGCGAATTCCATAAATGAATTCAGAGATTTCCAATCGACTTTATCCGGCGAAAAGGTCGCCTCTTTTGATAACTTATTGGCGGCCAGCATCGTGCGTATGGAGTTTCGCTCAAAGGGACCAAATATTTTCCCCGATGGACGTTTGATATACAATCGCTTATTGCTTGCACCCAAACTTGCCATCAGTGTTCCGCCAGCTACATCGGTCGAAACCGCCCCCTCCGATGTTACCTTAAAACTATGTGAACATTTGGGGCAACGCATCGTCATTCCGTCAGAGGGAATTCGAGATTCATCGATATTATAATTTGCGTTGCAATCTGGACATTCGATATTCATGAATATTCGTCTTTTTTGAGTTTGTTATGCGTCGAGTTTACTCGTACAAAGCTACCAATGGCAAGCGTCTATCCCAAATAACTCTCCTCCCATTGCTTAACATCTTCAGCGATATCTGGCAAAAAAGCTCCTGATTTCAAT
>JALSKP010000844.1 GCA_026988815.1 Myxococcales bacterium
ATGCCTAACGAATCGATTGTGGCATTGCGATCCCAGCCACCTCCCCTCCGCTCGCCTGTGGTCAAGATGCCCAAATATTTGCGATCATTTAGCCTAGTCCTTCTTTTGTGGACCGCTTGCGATGCGATTCCGGTCCCGCCCGGCACGCCTTGTTATACCTACGGCGAAAACCAATGTAACTACAATCTGGAGTGCAACGATGGAGCGTGTTTTTATCGCTGTGATGCCATTGGGGATTGCGACCCGGGATTCCTTTGTACCCAGAATTTTTGTTTAAGGGAGTGCAAAGAAACCAACGACTGTGGGCCGAGAAGAATATGCTTGGATCTTCAACACGGGCAACAAGGGCGAGCATGTCAGATTGCGCCTTGTTTTACGGACGAAGAATGTAGGGACGATGAAGTTTGTTCCTACAGTCGCTGTACGTCCCAATGTCGCCCATTGCAAAATGATTGTCTGGACGATGAATTCTGCGACACCGATAATCGGGAGCGTAAGACCTGCCAAAACGGAGGCTTCGGTGAGCTTTTTTGACGAGCGCCAAGATGTCCCTAATTCACCAAACAGGGTTGGCAGGCGAAAGTTGCAAGATCAGTTAGACTACACTCAACGGTCTATCCTCAAGGCGTGTTATTCGTTCATATACGTCGATAAAATTTAATTCCCGACATCAAAAAAATCATTAACCCCACTAACCCAAGGACACCAAAAATCCAGTTCACGGCCGATTTCAAAACGACCAGAAACACGACTGAAAATAAAATAAGCGTCGGGAGCTCGTTCCACATACGAAGCTTCTTAGAGGTCCAGGTCAACCTCCCAGTCTGAAGGCGACGATAAAGGACGTGGGAATAGCCATGGTAAATATAAAGGAGGAGAATAAAAGAAAGTTTTACATGCATCCACGGTTGTTTCAAAAAGACGCGTCCAACCTCAGAGCTAAGAAGCAAGGTGGCGAGCACGAGCGTAATGATCGCCGAGGGCCAGGTGATGATGTACCATAATCGCATCGACATCGTTTTATATTGGCTCTGCAGGATTTCTTTTTTGGGTTCGACCTCCAATCCCGCCTCGGCGAAATAAATGAAGAGACGAATGATATAGAAAAGCCCCGCGAACCAGGTCACGATAAAAATAATGTGGAGGGCTTTTAATATGGGATAGTATTCCATCATGTTGAAAATCCGTGTCAAAGCGAGCCGAGGCCGCTTTGGTTTCGGCGCAGGAGTGGGCGGAAACTTTAAGTTTTTGGATAGTGTGGAGGCAAGTATTAGCACCGAACTTATCGGCCAATACGGAAAATGTTGTCATGGATTTTTCGACCTCGTCTTTCGTTATGACTACCTCCCCTCTCAAAAAAGGCATTCCTTCGCACTCTTGTTCGGCTTGTCTTATTTTTGACTGGCTGATTTAAGAGCTTGAAATCTAGGCGAAGGTGTTAAGATTAGTAGGTGTAAAGAGGAGCTAAACATGATTATTAAATGCCCAGCATGCGAACAAAAAAACAAATTCTCAGCCAAGAAATTGGCCGACCATCCAACCTGTGGTGCGTGTAAAACGGTGATCGACCATTACGCCTATCCGGTTAATCTGAGCGAGGTCGAATTCGACGACCTGATCGAAAACGCAACAGGGCCTGTTGTCGTTGATTTTTGGTCGCCCACCTGCGGTCCCTGTTTAATGGCCGCACCGGAGCTTGATAAATACGCGTCCGCTAATCCTGATGTTCTTGTCGTAAAAGTAAACGCGCAGAAGAATATGGGATTAATGCAACGCTTTGCGATCCGCGGTGTACCGACCTTTAAGGTCTTTAATGATGGTAAGGAAGTTTACGATACGGCCGGATATCTAGACGCCGAGCAAATGCAAACCCAATTTTCGATTGGGTAAAAGGACCCTACCTTTACGCGCACGGTCCATGAACCCTTTTGTCCAAATCGATCTGCTGACATTGACAAATTGCGGGGACAGGTTAGGAGGTCAAACATGCTTTCCAGTTTTCTTCCATAGGAAGTTTCCCCGGCGAGTTAAATTCTAGAGCTAATTTTTCGCCCTCTCGAAAGGCGCTCACAACAACACCATTATTTCCCTCTTGGGCGTCTGAAAAATAACATATGCCGGGATGATTTTCTTCGAAACTACAGGCGCCCTCTTTGAGGCACCAAACCAGGCTTTCCTTAAACCGGCATCCTTTGCTTAAACACGCCGTTTCGTCTCCATCAAATAGGGAACAATTCTCCGGAGTTTGCGAACATGACCAGAAGAGAATACAGCCGATGACTATTTTCAATTTCATAATTTCATTTCCTTTCGCTTTTCTCATCCGTCCTTTGCGAGAACTTGCTTTCGTTGGACGACCCTCTACAGCAGAGCTGCACAAATGACCCTAGCACCCCAAGAGTACTTCCTCGGAAGTGCTAACGCACATCCTCAGGGCGCCCTCTCCCAGAGGTAGAGGGGGCTTCTCTTCATTCCAAAGAGGAAACCTCTTTCATTCAACCCGCCGAAAATGATCGCACTACTTTTGCATATGATACAAGACATAAACCTCAAAGGATGTCTAGTTGTCTGCTCTAAAATTAAACGGCCTACTGGGAAAAATATTGAACACTGAAGGGGTGTGAAGTGGAACTTGACGCGCTAGAATTCAAAGGTTGTCGCACGCTTTGTCAACCTGCTATCCCTTGTTCGGGCCAGACGATCTCCTACGAATGTCATGAAGCAAATCTCGACCCGTCGAACAACCTTCGGCGAGATCACCTTAGCTCGATTCGAATATACAGAGAATTCCTGTACCGACGTGGCTAAAATCAAAGACGATATGGAGTATTGCCCTATCCTCCTTAAACCAGAAAGTATTAGCTTAGCAGAATGAGGCGACAAGATTGGAAACGAACGAGTATGATCCGTTTCTGAGGTATTTTCTTTCTTTGTGGGCAACCCTACAATCCACTTTCTATTCCTCAGAAAAGGATCACACTAGAGACGAACAATTTGCTATGCATCTTTACTTTATTGACGTAGGCTTGGCCATCGTTCAACGCCAGGAAAATAAGTGAAGTACAACGGACTGACATTAGATACATTTCAAGAAGAAGCCATAAAGGCCATCGATGAGGGAAAAAGCGTCCTTGTTTCCGCTCCGACCGGAACCGGAAAAACCTTGGTTGCCGACTATCTGATCGAGCAGGCCTTAAACGAGGACCGAGAAATCATTTACACCGCCCCGATTAAAGCACTTTCGAATCAAAAGTATCGCGAATATTCTGAGCGATTTGGAAGTGATAAAGTAGGTCTTGTAACGGGGGACATGGTTATCAATCCTTACGCTCCATTGAGGATTATGACTACGGAAATTCTACGGAACATTCTGCTTCAAGAATCCATGGAAGTCGGTGAGGAGAGTGATGAGGAGAATGTAGACGAAACAACCCTCATTCCATCCGACACTCAAATCCGTGACCTCGATCGTTTAGAAGCCGTGATCATCGATGAAATCCATTTTCTTGATGACCCCGACCGCGGCACGGTTTGGGAAGAGCTTCTCATCTACCTTCCCTCAACTATTCGAATTTTGGGTCTCTCGGCCACGCTTTCTAACATGGAAGAATTCGCAGAATGGCTTTCCGAAATCCGCCAAACCAAAGTTAAGGTGGTCGTTGAAAACAAACGATCGGTCCCCCTCCAATTTACTTTTGTAAGTAAAGGTATGGGACGACTTTCTCCCAAGAATTACAAGCAACAACTTCGAAAGAAGGGCCGAGATACAGGCGAGAGTCGAGGATCTAAAAAAGACAAATACTCAAATAAACGAAATAAAAAAGCGCCTCGAGGACGACGTGGAGGCACGTCCCACCTCGACGTCTTTGACCTTCTCGAAGGCGACCATTACCCCGCACTTTATTTTATCTACAGTCGAAAAATGACGGAAAAACTCTCCGCTCAACTGGCCGATTCAAATGTCGGTCGCTCGATTGGCGGACGTGCGAACAAAAAAGAACTCAAAAAACGCCTCAATGATTTCGAAACTCAATATCCAAAAACCCTTTCGCGCTCGCTACGACGACAACTCCAACAGGGCATAGCTTTCCACCACGCGGGCCTCCATGTGGCGATAAAATCATTAGTTGAAAGCCTGTACGAAGCGCGACTTATTCAAGTTCTTTACTGTACGTCCACCTTCGCATTGGGCATCAACATGCCAGCCCGTACGGTTATTTTCGACGACGTGACCAAGTTTAACGGTATTGAAATCGTTCCCCTGAGCGTACGTGAATTTATGCAAATGGCAGGGCGCGCAGGACGGCGAGGCATTGATGCCCACGGCGATGTGGTCATCAAACTTGATCCTGGAACCTTCAAAGAACATGAAGAGGTGATTCAGAAATTCCTGCGTAAGGAGTCCGAGCCGGTCTCCTCTTCCTTTAATCTTTCCTTCAATTCGGTCGTCAACCTTCTCGACCGCTACGATGAAGAAAAAATACGCCGTATTCTTGAACGGAGTTTTAAATCCCATCAGTTGGGACTTCGCGCGGATTCCTTAAGTGATCAAATCGGCGATATGCAAGACGATGATGGCAAGGTCGACTCTAAATCCAACAGGAAAAAAATTGCCCATCTAAGGCGCCTACTCAACGATGCAAAGCGTCCTCGCCTTTGGGAGCAATTTCAAAAGAAAGTCGCCTTCTTGCAGAGCTTTGATTATCTCAACGAACATATGGAATTGAATAGTCCAGGTCGTATTTTAAAGAGCATTCAATTCGAAGAGATTTTTGTCAGCGAGTTGATCTTATCGGGTGCCTTAGAATCCCTATCGCCGGAAGAACTCTTTGGCGTGATGACTGGATTGTCTCAGAGTTTACCAAGGACGGCTCGGGTCCGACGTCCAAGCGATGAAAAATGGTGGGATATTTTCGATAATATCGAGCATGTTTTTCAATCCGATATTGTCTTTGGTGCGCAAAAATTGGTGGGGAACGAGTCCACCTTTACGCCAGAGTTGATGCCCCTTGGGGAGATGTGGGCGACGGGTAGTTCTTTATCAGAAATCGTCGCCGAGATTGATAACCCGACCGATCTTTCTGGAGATTTGGTTGGCGCATTTCGCCGCGCCAAAGACCTTGTCGGCCAAGTGAGAAAAGTAAACTGGGAAGACGTTGAGCGACGTAACGCGTTACGCGATCTTATGCGACGTGTAACCCGAGACGAAGTCGAAGTCATATCCTAATCGGCCCCTCATTAAATCTTAGTACTAGGATTGGGAGGACGGTTTGGAAAAGCGGAGGAAACTCAAGGTTGTTTTTCCGTAGCGTCGTTCATCTTCTTTTTCGTAATATTGGGGAATCGAAATATCTTCGCTTTTGAAATGTTCCAACACGAGGAGTGCACCGTCGGCTAGCGCTTGCGATGCTGCGAGGGCCTCCAATGCGGGCGGGATTAAGTTTTTCTTATAGGGTGGATCGAGAAACACCAAATGCGAAGGTATGGTAATTAAAGAAATATTACGTTTTATAGAACCGTGAAAAACGCGACTCGAAGAGGCCAAGCCCAACTCTTCTAAATTGGCTTTCACGAGGTTGGCGGCACTTTTTGAGGTATCGAAAAAGTAAACTTTTTTAGCACCTCGACTAAGGGCCTCCATTCCCAGGGCTCCCGTTCCGGCGAACCCATCAATGATGACGATATCTTCGATATCGCCCAAAATAGAAAAAAGAGATTCTCGAACCCGGTCAGATGTTGGACGAATGTCATCACCTTCGGGCGGAATAAGTTTTCTACCACGATGTGTTCCTGCAATAATTCTCATGAGATGTTCTCTTTGTTTACTAAATAAGCGGACGAAGTTTTTCTAAGGCGATGGCAATTCGGCTTACACCGTCTTTGATTAAGTCCTCGCTCGTCGCGTAACTCATTCTCGCATAACCTGGCGAACCGAACGCGCTTCCAGGGACCAGGGCTACGCCGACTTCTTCCAGAAGAAATCCTGCGAAGGCTAAATCGTCTGCAATTTTACTATTTCCGATGAAGGCACTAAAATCAGGAAAGACATAGAAAGCGCCACCTGGGGTCGCACAGTTCACACCTTGGATACCATTTAAAAGGGAGACAATGAGATCCCTGCGGCCTTTGAAAACGCCTCGCATATTAGCAATAACGTCGTCATCAAGGTCGAGCGCTTCAAGTCCTCCATACTGCGCAAAGGTGGTTGG
>JALSKP010000845.1 GCA_026988815.1 Myxococcales bacterium
TTGGATCAAAAGACATGGCGTTATTTCTCGCAACCAACCCGATGAATGCGCTTCCTGTCATGTGGAGGACTCGTGTTCAAAATGCCATAGCGAAAAAGTGGCAACGCCTTTTTCTGTTCATCCCCCTCATTTTTTAGCAGTCCATAGTTTGAACGCTCGAGCCGATTTAGGCTCCTGTAGCGATTGCCATAACTCGCAAACCTTTTGTTTTGAGTGCCATAGCGATGCAAGAGTAACAATGAGGCCCGGCAAGTCACCTCCCTCTAAAACGAGCTTTCATCCTCAAGGGTGGCTCGACGCAACAACGGCATCCAATCACGGCGTGAACGCGAGAAGAAATATCGTCGAATGTGCATCCTGCCACCAAGAACGCGATTGTATTGCGTGCCATGACGGCATAAATCCTCATCCCGCCGATTTCGTCTTTAATTGTAAATCCTGGCTTTCAGCCGATGCCAGACCATGTGCCAAATGCCACCAAGATTTAACGATTCTTTCGGGACTCTGTCGATAAGATAAATCCAGGTTTTTTCGATTAACGCCTTCGGCGTCGCAAAAATCCAAAGGGCCCGATCACGAGAAAAAAGAAGGAGGCATTGCCGCCTGAGCCTGAGGTCGAGCAACCACCATCTGAAGGCGTCGCAGGTTTACTACCCCCCGTATCGGTCTCGGTTGGGTTTGATCCATCAGCCAGATCAGGGGAGGTATCGCCCGCGTCTGAGCTAGAAAGGTCGCCACCCATATCGGCTGCACCAACGTCGGTCCCCATATCGGCTGCACCAACGTCGGTCCCCATATCGGCACCGGGTTTGATTTTACAGACCTGTCGAATACAGCTCGCAGGCGACTGGCAATCAGAATTATCAGTGCATTCGGTACTGCAGAGTTCGCCGTCAAGACAGGCAAAACCTTTACAGCTTTTCACACGATTTTGATCACATTTACCGGCCGCCGAGCATTCGCTCTGGCGTATTTCTCCACCTTCGCAAAGCGGTACCGAACACCGTGTGTGTTCGGGAAGCTGACGAGGTGCACACGCACCCGCGTCACAAACACTGACTTGACATTCAGGATCTACGCCGGCATTCAAACATATTTTCGGACTCCACGTGTCCGCCGAACGGCTGGAATCGCACACTTGGCAACTGTCAAAGGGATCAGGATCATCCTCGGCATAATCAGTGCCGTTGATATTACAATCTGCAAAAGCTTGAAGGGGAAGAGCTAAAAGAGAGATAGAGAGGATAACGAATTTAACAATCATCAATACCGTCCTGTTGTTAGGTAAGACTCAATGGCTTGAAAGGCACGCGTGATTTCCTGGGAAAGGTCGGTCGCAAGGGCCTCCATTTCCGGACTCTCCGAGTGGCGATCAGGATGATACTTTCGCATCAAGCGTTTATAAGATTCTTTGGCCGTGTGTAAATCCGAGCCAAAAGGAATCTCAAGATTGGCGTAATAATCACGAAGCGTTTTGGGACCACCCGATGATCGGGCTTGGTACCCTATCTCACCTGGAATAGGATCTAAATATTGTTTCAAACCGCCGGAGTTTTCAAACTCGACAACGGCATCCAGCAATCCATTTAAGTTCGCACGTAACGCCCGCGAAAATCGTTCTTTGATCGACATAGGTCAGTATTTCACTTTCAGGAAATGATTCAAGGTCATTTATATATTTCCCATTATACTGGGTCTGATTATCAGATAGCAGCTTGGGACTGAAATTTAGTGAGCATCCGCCGAGCGCCTTCCAGGTCTTCAAGGGTATCGATTTCGGTCCAAAATTCGGGCTGGATCGCGAGCGCAAAAAACTTCGCGTCGCCTGATCGAATCAAACGCGCAAAGATATCTTCATAATACTTATTTTCTCGATCGGCTTGGTTCAAATTCTCAAGAGTAGATTTTAGTTTGGAAAAAATCTTCGCCCCAACCACTTGCATCCCCATCGATTCTCCATGAGAAAAACGAGGCTCAAGTCCTTTGCTCAACCCAATCACACGACGTGCGCCCCAGGCAACATCGATGGCTTCGAGTTGAAATTTCATTTCTTCTTCGCCAAGATTGCGCGGCAATTGAAGGCTTGCACCAAGGATATTCTCACGTTTATCGCAAATCAAATCTCGGATAATTTGGGATTCACAGATCAGCAAATCACCATCGCAAAGAAGGAAACTTTCCTCATCAGCAAACTGCATTCCTACGCGAAGCGAGTCGGCATTGTTAAATTGATCCCAAGTTTCGTTCTTCGCAAAAACAAGCTCTGGTATCCCTGGCTGACCCTCTACGGCAGCCTCAATCTTTTCAGCCAAATATCCAGTTACTAAAATAGCCTTCTCAATACCTGAATCTTTAAGTTGCCGAAGAAGGCGAATGAGCAACGATTGGCCATTCATTTCAAGCAAACATTTTGGTGTGGTATCGGTTAAAGGCGCCAATCGAGAACCTCGACCTGCAACCAGGAGGATAGCTTGTTTGAGATTTCTTTGGAGCTCGTGCGTCATAGGGTCTTCCTTCATTATACGTTGTTCGTATAACCCAAGTTAGCGTTGGGTATGATGAAGAAAAAGTTGAATGGTAAAATTTGAACCCTGGACGGTGTTCAGTTCAAGGTCAGGAGGCAAATTTCTATCGGCAGAGGCCAATATCGCTGTTGCCACCTAAGTCAAAACAAACCCCTTCATCAAGACAGTCTGATGCCCCAACATCAAGGCGGCAAACACGTTGGCATTCAACCCTACCTTGACCATTGGGATAACATCCGACCGCATCTCGTCCGCAGCTTGTATTTTGTGGACGACAGGAATCGCCCTCAACAGCGCCATTGTCTTGCGTGCAGGTACCGATCGTTGCGCTGAAAGCAAGACAATGGCCACTTGAGCAATCCGACTGCGGTCCGTCTCGATCGAGCGCAAAAGGTCGACAAGACTCAACACATCGTCCTCGCCCGTTGTTCTGTGGATCAATACAAAACGCATTTTCTTCACAGTCGAAAAACGCCTCCGGGTTACATCTATCGCCAATCTGGTTGTTGGGATTCATCGGCACACAGATACCCTCTTTTGGACCCGTGTCAATTTTCAGACATCCGTTATCCGCAGCAGCACATCCCGTGGCGCCATCACAAGCGGTCAAACAAATACCTTGATTTTGATCACCAAAAGAGCATACCGATCCGGCCTCGGGACAAGAAGAATTCGGGTTGGGAATCGATTTGTCACACAATCCGTAGCATCGCAACGGCGCGTTTTCATTCAACGCCACACATAAAAAACCGTTGTTAAAAGAGCCATCATTCTGACAAGGCTGATCTTGGTATTCACATATACGCGGATCGACGGTGACGCATTCGCAACTATTATTACAAAACTCTTGGTCTCCACACCCACCCGGGCAGCATTCCATATCGCAATTTTCGTTCACGTCTCCATTACAATTATCATCAAAGGGCGTATTGCAGTTTTCACGCTGGCGAGGATTAACGCGTCCGTTGTTGTCGTCACAATCGGGACCCAGGTCACATCCATCGCCGTATCCGTCGCCATCATTATCGTTACAATTGGGCGGCGTATCGAAAAGGCAATTCCCGCTCACACACACCGATCCATCCGAACAAAATTGGTTCGGCTCCCAATTCCCGCGAACACACTCCTCAACTTCTGTCTCTGAAATACATCGACGATCGCCTGTCCTACATGCTACCATATCTGGCAATGGTGTGACATCCGGCAAAGGGGTCGTATCGTTTTTAGCATCCGGTCCCGCATCGGGCTGTATCGGACCCGCACCACCAATTGGCGCGCAAACGCGGTTATAACACGAGAGGCCCGCCATGCAGTCGGAGGGAAAAAAGCATTGTTGGCCTACACCTTGAGATCCAGAATTAATATCGGATCCGCAAGCCATCAAAAACAAAGAGAAAAGTAAGACTGGGATATATTTCATGAGAACCTTCTTAGATGTCGTTCATTTATAACAAAGGTAGATTCCCAAGCAAGATTTAGTCCGATATTAATTTAACGTTCACATGTTTGATACGATTGATTCCTAGTTTGGGAGAAGGGAGGAAACCGATAAATCTGTTGGGTTTCCTCGCTTTCGCTTTTAACCCCGACTCGGCGTGGGCCTAACCGCGCTCGGTGGGATTTAACTTCGCAAGTCTGGCAACTCGCCGCTGACCTCGCCAAGTTCATCTGTTTCCACGCCTACCGCTTTCATGCACGATATCAACGCTTTTACAGGATGGTTTTTCTTTCCATCAATATGCTGGCCGGCATTTAATCCGCCCACATGTCCGGCGACGAGCATGGCCATGTTTTCCGTTGAATGGGTGGATTGATTGCGGTCCCCTTCAGGATCGTATCCTTTCCCACCTTCGCAAAGGTAGATAATGGCAGAATTATCCAACATGGACTTTCCAGCCTCCTCGGTGTCTGCAAACTTTTGAACCAAGCGCGCCCAATGTTTGGTATGCCAGGCAATACATTCGGATACTTTTGTCGTGTCACCCGATGCGTGCCCAACTTCATGCAAATCCCATGGAACGCCAGTAAGAGAATACATATTCATGTGCGATTGAGCCATCGTATACTGTAAAGACGCAACGTTGGTAATTTGGCAAGCCATGGCCATGTGAAGAATATCTGTGAAGACACGCGCTCGCGATTCTTCGTCACTATAACCGGCATTCTGATTATAACCCTCATCGCCCTGTCCATTGCCAGAATTATTTCCACCAATATCAGGATCCATTCCAGGGTTGGACGGCACCTGACAGATTTCTGTCATTTGCGGCGCGATGTCTTGAACACGTAACTCGATGGCTCGAATTTCGTCAAAATGGCGTTCTAGTATTTGTTTATCGTATCCACTTAGATTTGGCAGAAGCGCTTCGTATCGCTTTCTGACCATATCGAGAACGCTTTTTCGTCCACGTAATAAAAAGTCAACTTGAGCAGCATCGGCGGGATCGGGAGGCATAAAGCCGCTAAAAAGCGAGGAAAAAGCTTGGCTCGGACTGACCACCGCATCAATAGGATCGCCGTCGCCTTTGTAGGAAATCGCATCTCGTCCATAGGGCGCGCTCACGTCCAAATACCACGAGGCTTGGACGCGGTAGTGCAAAGATTTACGATTTGCATTGATAGCGATCGCGTTGGCGACAACCTGATCTGAGGTAATGCCTCTTACGGTTCGGCCGTCTGTACTCGACCTTACGCCGGATAATAAGGGGCTTAAAGACGCCAGATGGAATCCATCATGACGGCCTCCGGGCGGCGTTGAACCACCATTTCTTTTTGCCCAATCGATTTCAAGATTGGAGATAACGGAGACATGTTCTTGAACGCCCGCTTCGCCTATCGGTTCCAATGCGCGTTTTAAATCGTAATTGGCACCCAAATTATTGGGCGTAAACATGTCCCGAATTTCATCCCCTTCGGCGCCTAAAGAATGACCTCCAAAGGCGATAATGTAACGCTTAGGAATTTCCTCGCCGTCGGCTGCGAACACTTCGCCGTGTTGATCTAACATCGCCTCCATGATGGGCAATCCAATTACGGTGCCGCCCAAACCTGCCAAAAACGCGCGTCGATTAAGTCTGAATTTCTTCTTCATTGAACACCTCCTTTAGGCATTTCGCGGTACAAAAAGGAATCAGAACTCACGATATCAATCAATAAAGATTGAAAATCGCGGCCATTCTTTTCGAACCCTTCTTGAAGGGTTTTAACTTGTTTAATAAGATCTGCATTCTCGGGGTCGATCTTTGTACCGAGCGCAAATTGCATCGTCTGGAGCACCATACATTGTTTGAATTGTTCGGTTTTGACCAACACTTCACCAAGTTCTTTAGGTCCATTAAAGGTCCCTCCACCGACAATTTCTCCAGCGCCATCGATCTGGCAATTGGAATCATCAACGTCGGTTGTTCTGTATTGGCCTGTTTCACTATAATTTTCGAGTCCTAGCCCAATAAGATCTGTTTGGGAGTGGCAAAAACCACAACCCGCTTGAGCGACGAGCGCTAAATAACGATCTTTTTTACACGTGCTTCCGTTGTCTGAGGGTGGCGGTTCGTCCACATTTACATTCAAATCTGAAGACGGTAAATCGATAGGCGTACACATTAATTTTTCGCGGATAAAACGGCCACGTT
>JALSKP010000846.1 GCA_026988815.1 Myxococcales bacterium
GCCAATCTTGTTGAAAAACCCCATGCCGTCCTCGTCGAATATAGCGAGCATTACCTTGAGCTACCGGATGAGGTTTTAATATCGTCTATGCGAAAGCACCAACGTTATTTTGCTATTCAGAATAGCGAGGGCAAGCTTATTAACGCCTGTGCGGTCGTCTATAATACGCCCGTTAAGGACCCCGCCGTTGTTGCTGCTGGTAATCTTCGCGTGCTAAAAGCTCGCTTGGATGACGCGCGATTTTTCTGGGATCAAGATCTCAAACATAGTAACTTTGATGCCTTTAATGAAAAACTTAAAAGCTTGGTTTGGATTCGTGGACTAGGGTCAATGTATGAGCGTACGCAACGTATTTCTAGCCTGGCTGCCACATTGGCCGAACGCTTAAAACTTGATTGTGTAGAAGACGCGAAAGAAGGTGGTGCTTTTTGCAAGGCAGACCTCGCCACTCAAATGGTAGGCGAATTTACTGATTTGCAGGGTGTTATCGGCGGCGCATATGCAATCAAGTTTGGGATGTCTGAAGGTGTGGCCCAAGCTATCGCTGAGCAATATTTGCCCAAAGGTTCTAACGATTCCACACCGGCCTCCCTTGCAGGAGCGTGCGTTGCAATCGCCGAAAAAATGGACGCCGTCTTTGGATGTTTTGCGATGGGTATCGAACCCAAGGCAACCGCTGATCCATATGGTTTGCGTCGTTCAACCTTGGGCGTGATTCGCATTCTTCAAGACAAGGGCTTTCAAATTTCGATTCGCGAACTTATCGCGATGACGCGCGATAATGCCGAAGAAATCACGCCTACCAACGATGCTTACGCCGATAATATCTTTGATTTTTTCCGTGCACGATTGAAAGCGCAATTGGCGGCCAGTTATGATGGCGATATTGTCGAGGCTGTTTTGGCGGTCGGTATGGATGATATTTTGAGCGTCTCTGATCGCGTGGATGCACTTTCTACTTTCAAATCCGACCCTAATTTTGAGCCACTTGCGGCTGGATTCAAACGGGTCGTAAACATTCTACGAAAGCAAGCCAAGGAGATGGCCGAGGACAAACCCTCGGTCGATATTAGTAAACTTGTAGAGGAAAAAGAGAAAGAACTTTACGAGGCCAGCACAAAGGTGGAATTGTCATTAACGAAGGCTGTGGAGCAACGAAGTTGGACGGATGCTTGTAACGCTCTCTCTGATTTACGCTCGCCTGTCGATGCTTTTTTTGATCATGTGATGGTGATGGTCGACGATGCGGATCTAAAGAAAAACCGCTTGGCGATTCTTTTTAAACTTGAAGATCTTTTCCTAAAAGTAGCCGACCTTTCCATCATCGATTAAGGTTGATTTTCGACGCTTTGGTTTTGTTGGGTTTCGTCGCTTTGCTCCATCAACTCCAACCTACATATTCATAAGCTGACCTACACATGCGACCAGACCTCGTTCATCTTTTTGGCAGACTCAAAAGGAGGTTTATTTCTCTTTCAAAACGCTCTCTTTCGACCTCAATATTATCGCAATTTTTTCGGGCAAAAACCCGCTCAAAGGCCCCGTTTTTGTAGCGTACTTTGTCAACCGTGCCGCCAGAACCGTGCCCGAGTTCCTCAATGAATTCATAAACACGTTTAACCTCTTCAACGGCAATGTCCTTACCAATATGAGAACGAATTTCCTCAGGTGATGGAAAATCTGAACCTTCATAACTACAGGAACGCCATCCACCCACATAAAGGGAGCTGTTTTTTCGGAGTAGTTAAGCAACAAACCTTCGGGCAATGTAGGCCGACGATTTTTCCACGCGAGGGGAAGGGTTATTGTCGTAAATTGCGGGAGGGCGCCCGACAAATTACGCAAGAACAAAGCGCTTTCGTGTGAAAAAACGCCCACTTTTTCTGACCACAACCAATAAACGATTACGCCTCCCTTACTCATGAATGGAGTAACGGATGAGACAATAGATCCCCGACGTATACCTTCGATTTTCCGATCGAGCAGCTTATTGAGATATTGAGATGAGAAATTCGCGTGGCGTGCTTGGGCGAGCGTTAAATAGCCACCTTGGGAATCGGCTATTTCGTAAAGGGATCCTCAGTCTGGTTTAGTTTCCTGCATACAGAAAACTCGACTAATAGTTTAGAAAATTGCAAACACTTGATCGCTGAAAACTAAACCCCAACTTAGCTATTTTCTAATCTACTCGCTTTCTTGACTGAATTCGAAAGTAAGGGTCTCAACGATTTCCCTGCTTGTGCTTGCCTCAACGCGACACTCTCCCTCGGAAAGAGGACGAATCATCGAACTCACCTCCGTTAGTAGGTGGTTTAGGTCTTCAAAAATTTCGCAGACTGCAGGCGTAAGACTTTTTAGACTCACCTGGGTTTTATCCGAACAATGAGGATGCTTAAAACGAGAGTTGTAGACATGAAACCAAATCGGCTCATGGAGCGAAAGAGCGAGAGGATTTTCGATTCTAGATTCCACCTTATAACCCGTTTTTGCATCAAGGACGAACGCTTGGGTTTCCGAAAAAGGCGCGATTCGAAGTGTGAAACCCGCTCCAAAAGGCGTCTCAAATTCAAGCTCTCCCACAGTTTGAGGCAAGAGGTGAATGTTCCACATCGGCACGCTTGTTCCGTCGGCAGAGCGTGCCCAATCTTTGACCATGTAAATCTCCTCAGAAATATCACGACCCTCTTTAGAAAGAGTGAGCCCTTTCTCTGCGCCCGGCCAATTTTGGGCGTGAATCGGAATATCATCAAAGGTGGGTAAGGACGAAAAGGAAAAGGAGGTTCGCTCGCTAATTTGGGGCGTCTTGGCACATACTTCGGATAGGTGAAAAGTGCTGCCATTCGTTTCCACAATATCGTAGGTAAGTTTATAATTTAAGGTTTTTGGAAAAGGATAGTCTTTGCATTTTGAAACCCCATTTTCATCCTTAAACATTGTTGTTTTGGAGGGTATCAACTCCGCACTTATAAGCACGTTCGCGTGTCCGACTTGGGTGGGTTTAACAAAGTAGGTTTCCTCTTTATATCCAACCTCCACCGGACCTTGCTTTGTCATCTCGACAATGTGGTAGGTGAGTATCGTATGATCGCAAATATTGAAGTTCGTATTTTTGTGGGAGGGCATATAAGGGCTTATCCGTCCTCTGATGCCCGGGTAGCCAACGAGCAACGTCGCTTGATGGGACGCCACAAATCCGCCACGGACGATACTCCAACCTTGTTCGATTCCCACCTCCACCAAATCAGCCGGAGTCTCCGAAACCTCGCGGTTCTCAGAAACCTCAGGCACCAAAACCTCGTGGTCCTCCGAAACCTCGCGTTCGTTGATCGGTGAATCTAGGGATTTTTGTTCGAGATCCACACAAGACGCGAGCGTCAAAAGGAGTCCCCATTTTGTTATATTAATTAGAATCCATGCACCTCTTCTGTTTTTCATCATAGCTCTCCTGTTGTTGGAAGGTATCCTAGAAGAGTGAACATGGATTGCGACTTAATCGTTGTGTCTGAACGCTTAAAGATTTGAATCTGGCTGGACCTTTATCTCTTCCAGAAAGGCTTTTTCTTTTCGACGGGTGCACCAAACGACACCTCTTTCCCTTTGAACCAAATGTTCTCTTTGGAGAATTCACTATCGGAAATCTGGTCCAAGGGCGTCCCTGCGAGGTAGTACATAGCTGCCACTTTCGCATCCACATCGCTTCCTTCAAAAAGAGTCTTCAAGGACACCGGCTTATCAAAGAAATAGGACACTTTCTTCTGGTCAAGAAGGGTTCTCAGAAATTCATTCATTGATGCGAATTGCACACTCGGATCTTCATCAAGTGCGCGTTCAAGTACATCATGCAGTATGCCTAAATTGACATGGTCGAATTTCTCTACACCCGCATCGAAATCGTAAACCTGATTACTAAGAGCTTCGAATAACCACGCTGCTAAAATTTGGATACGCGTGAGGTTTTCGATAAAGTAACCCTCCTCTAGGGTCATCATTCCCTTGTCCATAGACATCGCCACTGGCTCCATCGCCATGTAATCCATCGGTGCACTGGCTGGCACTGCGCGTTTTTTCGATAGACGCGCTCGAGTCCCTGGCGCACCGACCGATTGAGGTGCTGGCGGAGCACCTGCTCCAAATGAACTCGCCCTTCGTGATGGCGCTGGCGACATGGGAACCGGCATGTTAGCCGACCCTACCCAGCCCGCCGGACTTTCCACGGGTTGCACAACTTTGATTTGACTATTTGTATCTATTTTCGCGTCTCTATCAACGGCAACAAATGCTGTAAATCGGCTCAGAATACCAAACTTAATTGAGGTCTCAATCATTTCTTTTTCAATGTCGTCTTGATTTCCATCCCACATATTCGCTGCATATTGGTCGTCAAGTTTACGAATATGACGGCGAGCCCAAATCGCTCCCAGCGCGGCCGAACGATGTACTTTTCCCTTTATTTTGAGTTTCATCGCCTCGCCTTTGGCGTTTTTTCCAACAAGCTCTAAAGAGGGATTGTTATGTTTTGTGAACCGTCCCAAAATGAGCGTTGCGATACCTTCGTAGGCGTCTGGAAAACGGGTCGGCAGGCTTTTCTTGTCCACCTCCAACCCCTCAAAACTTAAATCGATATCGGTCAAAGCGGCGCTGCCAATATTTCTATGAATACGATCCATGGCGTCGTCCAAACGGTCTTCCGATTCGACGAGTTCACAAACCCCATTGCCTACTTTGGCAAGACCTTGAAGAAAAGCCGCACTTACGGCCTCGTCGATCCCGATCGTGTGAAGTCGAATATCTGCGATCGTGTTCGTCATCCGTGTGATGATTTCGCTTTCATTGCCTACTTGACCGTCGGTCACAAGAACGATGGTTTTTAAGCGGCCCTCGAAAACTTTCATGTTCCGCTCGTTTAGCATCAATGTCGCCCCTTCCAAGGGCGCCAAAATTTCTGTGCCTCCACGAGAATCAATTTTTGCAAGCCATTCAACGGCGCGAAAACGATTCCGATTGGTGGCGTCGATTAATAGATCATCGCCCAAAAAATGTTCAATGCTTGTATCGAAGGCAAGTACGGAGAAACGATCTTTGTCGGTCAAAGAATCCACCATTCGACCGATGGCACGGCGGGCGGCAACCATTTTCCATCCTCCCATGCTGCCCGAACGATCGAGCACAAACACCACATCGCGAGGCACGCTATCGCTTGCCGCTGGCGGAACTAAGGTAAGCGCAAATGTTCCCCCTTCACCCTTCTCATCTGGGCTGACGAGCAGTTGGGTTTTTATGTCGTCTTTACCCAGATCAAAGCGGAGAATAAAATCTCGATTCAAGCGCTCCCCGGGTATCACCTCGATCTTTACCAACCCGCCTTCAGTTGACACCTTAGTTGGCAAACTCGATTTGAAATGTCGAAGCGAAAAACCACCGCCCTCAACGGTTAAGGCGATTGAAAGCTCGACGTGATTTGTCCTGCCCGGTAATAAGGTGGGGGGAGAAATTCTTGAACCATCGGGAACAATATCGGTATCCGGGGAAACGCCTTTACCAACATTTTCTCCATCCAGAGGTGCGCCGGGAATGTACTTCGGTGCCACAACCAAAGGAAAGCGAAAGGTAACTTCGCTGTCCGATAGGGGCAATAATTCGACGAGATCAAAAATCACTTCCATCGTTTCGCCGGGCGCAATATTGCCCGCACGTAGAGTGAAAATATCTGGCCGTTCTTCTTCTACAATCGAGGCTCGGTGCCCATCAGATATCGCTTGCGCGTATTCGGCGCGCGCTTCGCCTCGCTCTTTTAGTTGACCGATAATTTCACGGCCAGCGATTTTAATGCGCAGATTTTGAACCGCACCACCGGGAGGTAGAGGGAAAATGTAGGTAACTTCCAGGGCGTTCCTGAAATTATTTTTAAAGCATTGCAAGATATTTGTCGTCGCGCTCAACCCTACGATCGTTGAATGTATTTCCATCTTTTTAAGCGGAAGATTTCCCTGGCTGGTTTGCACAGCACCGTATCCTGATTCCTTGTCCGTCGGAATTTTCGTCCATTCTTCGTCGGTCATTGGAGTGATATTAATCGTCATAGCTACCTCGCTTTTTCGGCCGAATAATTCGGCGTTGTTGTAGAAGTGCAACCAAGGGTTCTGCGGCTGCACG
>JALSKP010000847.1 GCA_026988815.1 Myxococcales bacterium
AACACATTCATAGATTTCTTCGAGGCCACATTCTTCGGGGAAAATATCGCCCGGAAGCTCTTCAAAACCCTCACAGGTATCGTAAACGAAAGCTTCACAGATCGTGCCCGGCTCACAACTTCGGCAAGGATCTAAATTGTCATCCTGGGGAACACATTCATAAATTTCTTCGAGACCACATTCCATATCTTCTGGAATAATCCCACCCGGGAAATCTTCAGGGTCCGCGCAGGTATCGTAAACGAAAGCTTCGCAGACGGTTCCAGGCTCACAACTTCCACAAGGATCTAAATTATCATCCTGGGGAACACATTCATAAATCTCTTCGAGGTCACATTCCATATCTTCTGGAATAATCCCACCCGGGAAATCTTCAGGGTCCGCGCAGGTATCGTAAACGAAAGCTTCGCAGACGGTTCCAGGCTCACAATTTCCACAAGGATCTAAATTATCATCCTGGGGAACACATTCATAAATCTCTTCGAGGTCACACTCCATGTCTTCTGGAAAAATACCGCCGGGCTCATCAAGGCTCTCACACGTATCGTAAACAAAAACCTCACAGACGGTGCCCGGCTCACAACTTCCACAAGGATCTAGATTGTCATCTTCGGGAACACATTCATAAATTTCTTCGAGGCCACATTCCATGTCTTCAGGAAAAATTCCGCCAGGCTCTTCAACACCCTCGCAGGTATCGTAAACAAAAACCTCGCAGACAGTACCCGGCTCGCAGCCTCCACATGGTTCTTGGGCATCATGCTCACAGTCCTCCTCGGGATCGTGCTCACCTTCTCCGGGCTCATGCGGAGAATTAAGGCCTTCAATACTTCCTTTTTGGGATTGAGTTTCTTCTTCACCAAGACAGGAAAAGACGCTTAGGGAAAGAATCAAAAGGGGAAAGATTATTTTTTTCACGGTAGTACTCCAGTTTTGGACGCTCTTCGTCCGTATGTATTAAGTTAGAACCGTGGGTATGGAAAAAGCGGAAATCAAAAATGGATCTTTTTTACTTTTTATTTTTGAACGACGAATGGCGTGAACTTCCACGAAACACCTTCTCTTTTTGAATAGCGTTCTTTTGTCCATTTTCGGTATTTTTTTTTCAAACGAAGTTTCAATCCATCGGAGGTTTTTTGGAGGCCTTTGGCTGAATGAAGACTATTCGGAGTTTGCTTCTTTTTTTCGTTTTGAACGATTCGATTGATTCGCAATACGAAGCGAGGTTTCAATGTTGTTTTCAATCTGCTTTGGATGCAAGACAAAGGGGTTATCTGCGACTGATTCTTTTTTTAATTTCTCGTTTAGAAACGACTTTAGATTCGCTCAGGATATCGATCAGGGCTTGGATAATATTTTTTTGGCGACTCAGATCGGCTTTTAGTTTACCAATCTCAAGTGTTTGAGCCTTCATCACTTCGTGGATATCAGAGTCCTCTTCGGGTTCCGAGAAAAGATCAAAACCATTTCCTTCGTCCTCGGACCAGCTTCCAAAGGGACTACCATTTTCTCCGCTCACTTCAGAAGTTGCGCTCGGCGGGGAGGTCCAGCCGGGGATGTCTGAAAGATTCGGATCGACCATTTGTTTGGGAGGCCCAGCGTGACTATCCAAGAAGGCATCGAAATCGTTTAGGGCACGATCTACCATTGACCCAGGTTTTGTATTTTTTCGATTCTGAGTGGTCGCTCGTTTTCTTTTTCTTTGTGTTTTTTCGGGGGCTGGCTTTTGGGCGGGCTTCTCTTCCTCGACATCTGAAACCTCCCAACCAAAGGATAATTCCTCTAAAACGATTTCTTCGGACTCTTCTGCAATCGATTGCTTTTCTCCCAATGCGGGCTTCATTTCAATAGGCGTTAAAATCGTTCTCCGTTTGGGCTTCACTCTAGCTAAGGGAGGATTTTTCGGTCGAGGTACCGATCGCGCAGCTTCACTGGCTGGCTTTTTTCGCTGAAAAGTTTGTGCTTTTGGCGTTGGTTTATCGGACCACTCTTCCCCAAAATAGTAAAAACGTATAGCACTTCTTAACCACGATTTTTTGGCTAAAAACACAATAGGTTTGTTTCCGGTCGCCGTTTGAAGCGTCTCCATGACTTGCTCCGAATATTCGGGGTCATAGATTGCAACAGAAAGGTTATCGGCACTATCGCTTAAGCGAAAAGGAAGTACACCGGCTTTTTCCGCCATTTTTTTAGATAGAAACTTTAACGCGGTAGGATTAATTTCAAACCTTGCGTTATCGATCCGTGTCGTCCCTAAGTATTCGCAAAGCAAGTCTGCCAATGTATTTTCATCGACCCCAGACTCAAAGACCTGTGCAAGAACACCTTTCTTCAAAGCTTTTGACTTCAGAATTTTTCTTTGAATCTCAGCACGAGACTGTAGCTCCGAAGAAACGAGAAGATCCGCAAGACGTTTATCCATAAATCAAACCATCACAACTAAAAGCTGTGTCTATATCGCACCGAAGCCGAGAAGGAATTTGTGGTCAACTATACCAGCTTTTAACACCCTGTCCCGAAAAACTTAAACAAATCCGCTTCAACAAGGTTTGCCCCAACATGCTCGGCCATGTATACCAGCACCCATTGCGACTATTTGAAGTTTGAATATGAATATTATCGTTGTAGGAATGGGAGAGGTTGGACGCCATATTGCGGCGGTACTCGTCGACGAGGGACACAATATTGTTGTGGTCGACCTCGACCTGGATACCCTAAATTCAATCGAAGAATCCCTCGATGTAATGAGTTTGCACGGGCATGCGGGCAGCGAGAAAACGCTTAAAGATGCACGCATCGAAACGACCGATCTCTTTATCGCCGTCACCGATAACAGTGAAGTCAACATGTTATCTGCGATCCGAGCCAAAGAATTAGGCGCCAAAATCACCATCGCACGTGTCGCCAACCCTGAGTATTTTGACGGTGAACAAGCGATGATTCACAACATCATGAGCATCGATTTGGTCATCAACCCCGAGGCCCTTGTCGCTATGGAGATGCACAAAATCATCCGCTCTACGAACGCGATCGCCATTCAAGACTTTGCCGATAACCGCATTGAGATGATCCAACTCCCCGTCGATTACCAATCAAAGGCCGTCGTCAATCACGCATTAAAAGATCTCAAACTGCCCGAAAACACCCTTGTTTCAGCCATCATTAGAGATAACGAAATCATGGTTCCCGGCGGCATGGATGTTCTCGAAGCTGGCGATGAAGTTATGATCGTCGGTAAAATCGAACAAATTCCTAAAGTAGAAAAACTCTTCGATCAAAGTCGCCGACGTTTTACAAAAAAAGTATTCATGATCGGTGGCACCGAAATCGGCCGAAATCTTTCCACAATGTTGGCCAGGGATGGCATCGAGGTCATTCTATTCGAAAAAGATCGAACTCGATGTATTGAACTCTCCCAAACCCTCCCCAAGTCCGTCGTCATTATCAACGGAGATGGTACCGATATCGAACTTCTAGAAGAGGAACGTGCAGATCACGCCGACGTCATCGTTGCCGTGAGCCCCGAAGATGAAGTCAATATCATGACCGGTCTGCTCGCCAAAGAAATTGGAGCGCCGCGAATTGTTGCCGTCGTACACAAACCCGATTACGCCAAAGTATGTGAACGTTTGGGTTTTGACGCCACCCTCAGCCCACGACGAGAAGTCGCAAAACATGTTCTAAAATGGGTCCGTATGGGAGAGGTCATTGAAGTCTCCCCCGTTCTCGATGGAAAAGGTGAATTTCTTGAATTTCTCGTCTCGAACGAGGCAAAAATCCTCGGCGATCCAATTTTCAAAATAGGGTTCCCCAAAGGGGCCAATATTTGCGCCATCGTAAGCGGCGATCGCGCCTATGTTCCACGAGGCGATGATACGATTAAAGTCGGTGATCGCGTCATCGTCTTCACAACACCGCAGCTCAGAAAAGATGTTGAAAAATTCTTCAAGAAAAAACGCCTTTTTTCATTATGAGCCAACACCTCCACAAATTTATTTACAGGCGAACCAAGGGTAACCAGAGCGAGTTACCCCTACAATACTCCACCAGAAATGTGAATATCGAGACAAAAAGACAGGCTCCACAAGGCCGCGCTCTACATCTAAGAGAATCTAGTTCCTTTCCTAAGTTTCAATTGACACTCATCCCTAAAGGATCGTTTTGAATTTTGGACGTATCGCACGCTTATTGGGCATTCTACTCGTCGTTCTCGCTTTTTGCATGGCCTCAAGTATTCCTTGGGCGTTGGCCTATGAGGAAAGCCGGGCCTTGTCGACTTTTTTGTACAGCTCCTCGATTACAGGATTTGCGGGCGGCCTTCTCTTTTTTTGGGGAAGACAACAAAAAGGCACGCTCCACAGATCCGAGGCTATTCTACTCGTCGCATTGAGTTGGTTTTTACTCGGTATCTTTGGTGGACTCCCCTATTTATTTGACGGCGCGGTAACCAATCCTGCCGATGCCTATTTTGAAACCATCTCGGGTTTTACAACAACCGGTTCGACGATTCTTTCTGATATTGCTGGCCAATCCCGAGCGCTACATTGGTGGCGTTCAATGACCCATTGGTTGGGTGGAATGGGGATCGTGGTTCTCTTCGTGGCGATTTTTCCACAACTGGGCGTCGGCGGAAAATTCCTTTTTAAGTCGGAGGTTCCCGGACCGATTACCGAAGGCCTCACACCAAAAATCAAACAAACTGCGGCGACCTTATGGTGGATCTATTTTGGATTTACGGCCGTCCAAAGCGTCGTACTTCTCTTCTGCGGAATGAATCTTCACGACGCCCTTTGCCACGCAATGGCAACGATGGCTACAGGCGGATTTTCCACCCAAAACGGTTCAGTGGCCGATTACGATTCAGCCACCATCGATTATGTCGTCGCCATTTTTATGTTGCTCGCCGGTGTAAATTTTGGCCTCTATTCGATGATCCGCAAGAAGGGAAGAAAAGTCTTCGCCGACCGTGAACTTCATGTTTATCTGGGGCTTATCCTGGTCGCCTCTGTCATCATCGCCGTCAATATCACTGGCACGGGAGATCTCAGCAAACACGGGAATTTCATCGATTCTTTCCGCTATTCCTTCTTCCAAGTTGTCGGTGTTATCACCACCACAGGATTTGGAACGGATAACTTCAACCTTTATCCCTCCTTTTCCAAAATGATTTTGGTCATGCTGATGTTTGTCGGAGGAATGGCCGGAAGCACGGCCGGTGGCATGAAGGTCATCCGATTTATTGTTATTTTCAAAGCCATCTATGTGGAAATTTACCGCGTGTTTCGTCCCTCGGTGGTGATGGCAACGCGGATTGGTGGCGCTGTCATATCACGCGATACGACACGATCCATTTTGTCCTTTTTTGCGATTAGCATTTTGGTTTTCTGTGCCGCCTCGCTCTACATGGCCTTTCTTGGGCTCGATGTGGTGACGGCAACGACCAGCGTCGCGGCGACCTTATTTAATATAGGTCCCGGTCTTGCAAAAGTCGGAACCATCGAAAACTTCGGATTCATTCCAACGAGCGGGAAAATCGTTTTGTCTTTTTGTATGATCTTAGGGAGACTTGAATTCATGACCATTTTGGTCCTCCTCATTCCCGAGTTTTGGAGAAGATAAGCATGAAACTACTGTCGATCCATATTGGAAAGAGCGCCGTCTTTATCGGCAACGGGAAAGAGCGTAGAAGTGGCATCGATAAAAAGATGGTGCTCTCGGCAAGGGTTGAGGAACTTGGGTTGGTCGGTGATGTTCAAGTCGATAGAAAACACCATGGTGGTCCGGACCAAGCCGTCTATGCATATAGTAAACAGGACTACGATTGGTTTGAAACCCAATACCCCATTCAACCTTGGCCGGGCTCCTTTGGCGAAAATCTTCTTTTCGATACCTTGGACGCCAATAGGACTTATGTGGGTGACCGCTTTCAGATCGGCGAGGTCCTCCTTGAAGTCAGCGCGCCAAGAATCCCCTGCAATACGCTTTCTGATCGCTTTAACCGCCTCTCCTTCATCAAAGAATTCAGGGAAGCCGCTCGTCCTGGAATCTACTTTCGTGTTATCGAGACGGGCGATATCGTGGCCGATCTCCCTGTCGAATATAGTAGAGGTGATTACGATATAAGCGTGGTTGATTTCTTTCATTTCT
>JALSKP010000848.1 GCA_026988815.1 Myxococcales bacterium
ACTTCTATCCCTTATTTCTGATGAGGAGATCGGGGAGTTTTCGTCCAATCATAAACAGGCGCCCTGTTGTGGCGGCGCGTCTCACTACCATGTCATTGCCGAAGCAGCGTCAGAAAAATGTGCCAGCGATCGTTTTGAACAGCTCGAACGTGAGGGCGGCAATAAGATCGTGACGTCTTGCCAAACATGCGTTAAACAATTCTCACGCGTCGATGCGGAGGTAGAAAACCTCCTGTCGTTAGTATGTGATGCGTTGGGCATCACAAAAGTTGAGGAGTAAGCGTGGATCTTAGAACTTTCGTAATCGCAAATCCAAATGCCGGAAATGGCAAAGTAAAGGACGAGTGGGAACAAATCGAGCGTCTGCTGAGAACCCAACTCCCGACGATGGATTGGGCGTTTTCGGAGGGTCCAAACCACGCCACCTTATTGTGCAGGGAAGCCTTTCGTGATGGGTGGGATATGGTCGTCGCCGTCGGCGGAGATGGAACGGTCAACGAAGTTGTCAATGGCTTCTATGAAAAACCATCCACCGAGGACTACACCTTCAAAGAAGGTTGGATCGATGGACCCAAAGCAAAGGAGACGACGATCCACAAGGATCCCGTTTTGGGCATTATTCCGATTGGTACCGGTGGAGATTTCCGACGAAGCGTTGGGATTATGGGGACCATCAGTGATACAATTTCGAGACTCAGCAGTGAGAGTTTCAAACCCTGCGATCTTGGGAAAATGACCTTTATCGCCCACAACGGAAAAATTACGTCACGCTATTTCGCAAATATCGCAAGCGCCGGACTCGCCGGCGACGTCGATAAAGTTGCCAATAGCATGTGGAAAGGACTGGGCGGAAAAGCCTCCTTCGCTTTGGCTTCGCTTTTTGCCTGGGCGAATTGGAAGAATTTTGAAGGCGAGGTCATCATCGATGATGTGAACCAAATCGACGGTTCTTTTCAAAATGTGGTTATCGCAAATGGAAGCTATTTTGGGGGTGGTATGTGGATAGCGCCCGGTGCAGAACTGGATAGTGGATTTCTTGAGACTGTTCTCATCGGAGACTTAACGCGATTTGAAGCCATCGCGCTTATGAAAAAAGTTTACGATGGAACCCATGTTGATTTAGAGAAAGTAAAAAATTACCGTGCGAAAAAGATTGCGGTGAAAGGGGGTGGCGTTCATCCCATCCTTATCGACATTGACGGCGAGCAGCCGGGGCGACTGCCAGCGCTCTATCAAGTTCTCGAATCGCCGATTCGTATCGTCTACTAAGATTAAAAGGTCCTTTATTTACACGAACCATGGGTAACCACAGAGGGTTACCCCTACTACCCTCAACGGAAGTGTGAATATCGAGACAAAAAGACAGCGACAGTTCAATTCCGATTTTAGAAAACTTTTCATGTAATCGACAGCCTCCACCACACGGAACAAAAAAATCCCCACGCAAAACATGGGAACGAGAGAAAAGCACAATAGGCACGAGAGAATACACTCCTAGCATGGACGAGAAAATCTGGAACCGAAAAAATCTCACGTGCGGAACGTGGAGCTTCTAAACTTTTTATCTTTGGATAAAGGCGTCTGATGCGACGACTTGGATGAGGGCTTCTTTGAGATTATCGCCGTTGGTTAACAAGGCGTACTCGATATCGAAGATGGAGCAACTATCGGCGCTTGTTTTATGTCGCGCAAAAGCCCAAGTGAACATATGATTTGCAACACATCCTCGTGCTTCTTTGCGCTGAGAAAGCTCAATAGCTAATTCTTGGGGTCCCTTAATCGTGGTAAAACTGCCGTCTGGATTTAAGAATTCTCCGTCGCTCGTGAGGGCGTTTCCGTATTCATCTTGCGTCCGTCGACGTCCTACCTTGTCGAAAAGATCGAGGGCGATGCCGTGTGGATCCATCTTTGCGTGACATGATGCGCAATCGCTTTTTGCCATTCTCTTATCCGCCTTTGAGCGATCGGATTCGCCTTCAAAAGTTGCTGGAAATTCGACAACGGGCGCTCCGGGAATATTACCGCAAAGGAAGTCCGTCCAAATGCGGTGGCCGCGATAAACCGAACGTTGTCCCTCAACAGAAAGGAAGCTTGAATGGGTGAGCAGTCCGGCCGAGTAGCCTGTTTTGGCTTTGAACCATCCGTCTCCCAAATCTTCGGCGTTGGTGAGGTCGATGTCGTAATGGGTCGCCATTTTTTCGTTCACAATCGTAAAGTCAGAGGTCAGGAGTTTTGTCCAATCCGCTCCTTCATTTACGATTTCAGAGATAAAGCGTTCCGACTCTAGTTCGGCGCCCGAAACAATCGCGCTATCTTCAAGATCAACCAAAGGCGTGGTGTGTATTTTATTGATCCCAAACCATTGAGAAACGATAGCCTTCATCGTGCGTTGACCCAAATCGGATTCAACGAGACGGCGGGCGTGTTCAATACGACCCATCGTCGTAAAGAGGGTTCCGTCTTCGCCAGCGAGAATAAGAGCGTCATCGGGTAAATTCTGGGTGAACATTGTTGACATATGTTGGGCGATTTCTCGACCACTCAACTGATGTTTAGCGTCGTTGGCATCCTCGAAAATATACATAAAAGAGGGAGACTGAAGGATCATTTCAACAATGTAGCGCATCCCTTCTTTATGATTAATCTCGTCACCGACGCGATATAAAGTGAAATATTTATCGAGCTCTCCGGCTTCTAAAGGCCGACGAAAAGCGGTCGTGGTGAGTTGCTCGATCGAATCACGAATGCACTTTACTTCGAGTTCTTCGCTCCCGGTCGATGTACAATCAGCGACTTTTTCAACTTCGTCGTGGACCTGTCCCGCAACGGCTTCAGCCATTTTTCGAAATTCAACCACATGGGTAGGCGTGATATTTTCGGTGGAGTTACGAACAAAAACACCTGTAGTGGTATCTCGAGCGGTCAGATCAAAATGCTCAAGTTCCAAACTGGGAAAAAGTTTTTCAAGCGCTAAATTGAGCTCGGTCGTCGTAAGAATGCGAAGGGGGACACCACCAAGTGTATCTGGGCGATCGGTGCAGCGCGTAGATAGTTTTTCCTCGATTTCAGGATCTACTTCTTTCACCTTACCGTCTTTATCAATGATAACATTGGGCTTTTTATCCTTGTCGCCCTCCTCGCCTTTCACAAAAGTGTTGGGCTCCTGAATGGTACCGTCAACGATTCCAGAACCTTGGCACGCCGCTAAACTTAGACCGGCGATCATGGTCATTAAGATAACATTTTTCATAATTGCTCCTTTAAACCAAAAGCTCAGAAATGGGACCCGTACAAAGCTCGGGGAGTCCAAACACGTTTTCGTTGTAACCAAAAGCGTGAAGTATCGTAATGAGAAAATCATTACTACTTCGATTACCGAGTTGAACGTGGCGCCCATCACACTTAAAGGTTCCTTGGAGATTCCCGGCCATCACGATCGGAATGTCATCGTATCTGTGGTTGTTTCCTTTCCCGAGCTCATTCACCCAGATCACCAAAGAGTTATCTAACATCGTTCCATCGCCCTCTTTTATCTTCTTCATTTCGGCGATGATTTTTGCGAAACGGCCAGCGATATATCGATTCAGCTCGACCAACTTGTCCTGAGCTCCACCGTCACTATCACTATCGTGGGAAAGCGAGTGCCACGAATCAGTATGGCCTATCATACGCAGATTAAGTGCACCTAGACCGCTACCAAATTGTAGGGTTGAAATACGGGTTCTATCGCAAGCCAAGGCTTGGACCATCTGTTCAATTTGAAAATCTGTCGTCCCGTCCATCTTTGATTCATCCATCCAATCTCGGCCCGCGAATGCGGGTGCTGCAAATTCGCCACACGAGGATTGGCCATCCTGTAGAACGCGCTCCAAATCACGAAAAGCGGTGTAGTGTTGTTCAACACGAGCGCGATCTTTTGCAGACAGACGTTTCTCGACTTTTCCCATATCCGCTTTGAGCATATCAAGAACGGATTGTCGACGCTTTCGGATCCTCGCAACAGTCGCTGGCTCTTGAACACCTTCTCCGAAAATCTGGTCAAAGAGAACCGAGCCATCACTTTCAGAATAAAGAGGCTGGTTATCACCAGCGTAATTCAACGCGTTACGGTTTCTCCAGTTCTGCAGTGGGGAGTTCAATCCAACTTGAAGCGAGTGAATCGCCGTTTCTCCGCTCATTTTATTAGCCAAGTATTGGTCGAGCGAGATACCTGTCCCAAATCCAGAATTGGCTTCGAAATTACCCGTATGAAGAGGACGACCCGTCAAAATACCGGCGAGGCCGCGTTCATGTGCATGAAAACCACCCATCGGCTGATATTGAGATTTGCCAACTTCAAGATCGAGGCCTTCCAAAACAAGCAGATCGTCAAGATGAGGCTGTAGCGGAGATAGAATTTCGTTGAGTGAGGTAATTTTACCACTCCCATTTGACGTGGGCACCCAACTGCTTTCTGGACGAGGAACGCCGTTCCCGGAGCAAAGCACCACCAAACGCTTTGGGAATTCGCTTTGAGCTCCACTTGCCAGAGAGGGCAGAATAGGTAGCGCAAGTCCAACCGTACCGGCGGCGGTCGCTCCTTTGAGAAACTGCCGACGAGAAACATGGACGCGTCTATTTCGGGCTAATAACTTCATTCGTTCTCCAGATATTTGTTGTAGAACATAACTATTGTAAGATTAGCGCTAAGACCAGCAAAAAACGATCCAGCGCCGACCTACGAAATAGTCCATAAAGTGGTTAATAGGGAAGGTGGGCCGTGTCCAAAATGGCACACGTGAAGGCAAAAAACCTCACTATGGTAGAGACGAGGTCAAAGTATTCTTTTTTTAGAGGGAGAACGAGACGGTTTATAGGTGTTCGAGGTTGAGCGTGCTCTGGACCTCAATCGTATAGTTTGTTGGACCTTTCACGAAGGTTCCAACAATCCGGGTAAGTGAGTCCTCAACGCTACAATTATCTTGGTAATTACACTCGTTGCCGCTACATCCAAATTCTCCGTTCGAATCGGTTAATGTCAATCCATTTCGGTCATAACCTGGAGTATCGGCCAAACGTTGGTTTGCGCCACATTGGTTACAACAAGGGTCGCTTTGAGGACAGGCGATCTTTGTACAGGCCGCCAATCCTGCTGAAACATATCCATCAACAACAACGCGCTTTCCTGCATACTTGGCAGGGTTGGTTCTCAATTCTTTCACCGTTACGCTTACACGACAGGTACCAGGGGCATCGGCGACGAAGGGCCGGAAAACACACGAGAGACCGGGTTCACAACGATTGATGTATTGTGGCGGAGCAAATCCGCTACATGATTCGCCTTCGACCGAGAATGGAACGCACTCTTTGGATGTGAAGGTATGATCTGTTGCGCGGCACCAGCCCTCGCTACAATCGCTATCGTCGTTACAAGAGCCATCGTCCATCGCTTGGCAGGTGTTATAATTGACAAGGCAAGGTGCGCGAACGCATCGAACGCCATTGTCTAAACATGCTTCGCCAGTCGCGCATTCATCATTTGAAAGACATTCATCTGGTTGACGACATCCAGCCCTACATTCGGCGACCAAGGAATACTTTGACTCCCACTGGTAATAGGGTCCGTAGACGACCATATAGGTTCCGCTTTCTTCAACCTCAACAGTAAATTCTGCGCTCACCTCTCCCGGTCCGTCTTTCTGATGATGAGAGGCCCACGAGCGTACAAGCGCGCGTCTAAACTTAGGCTCACCGTTGCGTTCACCAACCGCTGGGCCGTAGAGACGAACAACGCCGGTTGCTTTTGCGTCCAAACGAAATTCCATTGTTTCGCCTGCTTGGAGGCGAATGGTGTGTCCATGAAACCAATCTGGAAAATCGATATATCCGTTGGTCCAAACGCCTTTCTCAAGTTCGCCCACGATTGTGGTGTATCTGTTAGAAAGGCGATCGGCCTTTCCGTCAAGTAAAGCGCTGTCTGGGTCGCCCTGTGGTTTGGAATCAGGCGCGCTATCTTCAGTCGAACAACCGAATCCAAGTAGTAGCAAGCTTACCAAAAATACATTTTTCATAATAATCTCCAATATAATGTTTACAATCCCACACAATGCAGTAATCAGGCCAGCAAGGAGACGCTTGTAACGTGTTGATCTGTAATGTGTT
>JALSKP010000849.1 GCA_026988815.1 Myxococcales bacterium
TGTCAGCCCGTAAATAAAGGCGACACCGTAGAGCAATACGCCCGTAGAAAAGGCGCCAAGGATGAAATATTTGAGCCCCGCTTCGGCACTGCGTTTATCCTTACGGAGAAACCCTGCCAACGCATAAATAGGAATCGACATCACCTCAAGACCGAGGAAAAAGGATAACAAATCGGCGGATTGGGTCATGAAAATCATGCCGCTTACCGCGAAAAGGATTAGGATGTAATACTCGCTCCTATCCATGGTATGGGCACGTAAATATGCCGGACTGAGCAAAATAGCAACCATTCCAGCAACGCTACAGATCCCACTGGCGAGGAGGGAAAAGCGGTCCAGATAGAGCATCCCGAAAAAGAGAGCCTGGTCGCTTGTGTGGTTCCAAAGGTAGGCACAGCTCAACGCTGTCAAACCCAGACCTAGCGCCGAAATATACCCTAAATAATCGCGAGAGGTTTCGGATCGATGAAAGACATCAAAAAGAATAACCAAACATGCGACAAATGCAGCCATCGCCCCAGGAAGGACGGCCAGATATTGAGCAGTTGCTGGCGGCGTTAAAAGTGCGAGGAGAGAAAAAGAACTCAACATTATTTATCTCCTTTTTGATCGACGAGTTTACCCTTGGGCACCCATCCTTCTTTGACCGGACTTGCTACGACAACGTTGGGCATTCTTACTTCTCGATAGGTCTTAAAGTGTTCTGGATTCGCGTCTTTTGCCGCTGTTAACTCTTCTTCTGTTAGTTGAATTTTCGCAATACTATTCTGCGTTTTCGACTGCATATAACCAAGAAATTGATTTAACGAGGGCTCCATTCTTCCGAGGAAGAATTGCGGAAAAACGCCCATGAAGATGCACATTAAAACGATTGGCGTGAGGTAGACGATTTCTCGTCCGTTCAAATCTTTTAAGTTTTTATTGGCGTCGAGTTTGAGCGGACCGAACATGACACGCCGGTACATCCATAGAAGGTATCCAGCTGCGAAAATAACACCAAGCGTTGCAATCGATGCAAAAATGTAGGCCGTAAATTCGCCTCCTGCTTGAATTTTTGTATCCAGTGGAAATGTATCGGTCATGTGGAAACCCCAAGCTTGAACCCCATCTACATCGACCAAGCTGAAAACGATAGGCGCGTCATGCCACAGAAACTGGCTCTTGGCTGTACCAACCAACGCGAGGAATTCCCCGACGAAGCCGTTCAATCCGGGAAGGCCAACCGAGGCGAAAATGATAATCATGAACATCGCAGCAAAAACGGGCATCGATTTAGCGACCCCACCAAAGGCAGCAATCTTTTTTGTATGGCGGCGTTCGTAAAGAATCCCCACACAGAGGAAGAGTCCGCCAGTTGCAACACCGTGAGCTAACATGATGTACATCCCTCCAGCTAAACCTTGAGGCGTCATGGCGATCAATCCCAAGACACAGAAGCCCAGGTGACTGACTGAAGAATAGGCAACGAGTTTTTTAACATCGTCTTGCACCATTGCGACCAACGCCGCGTAGACAATACCAATCACCGCTAAAGTTGCGATAAATGGAGCGAAGATTTTAACCGCGTTTGGAAACATTGGAAAAGCAAAACGTACCATTCCGTAGGTTCCCATTTTCAATAGAACGCCAGCAAGAATAACTGAACCCGCTGTTGGCGCTTGAACGTGAGCGAGGGGGAGCCAGGTATGAAAAGGGAAAAGCGGTACTTTAATCGCGAAAGCGAGTAAGAACGCGCCGCATAACCAAAGCTGTTCTGTCGGACTAAGTTGGACGGAAAGCATATCCTGTAGAAGAAAAGAGTAGACGCCCGTCTGGGTATGCACTTTGAAGTAAACGTAGAGGATAGCAATCAACATCAACAAAGATCCAACCATCGTATAGATGAAGAACTTCACAGCCGCTTTAACGCGATCTTCACCGCCGAAAACACCAATGATAAGGTACATTGGAATCAACATCACTTCCCAGAAAATATAGAAAAGGAAGACGTCGTTGGAGACGAGTGCACCTAACATTCCCGCTTCTAAAAGAAGGAGGAGAATCATATACTCTTTTACATTTTTCTTAACGGCTGAATAGGTGGAAAGGATTGCAATGGGCATCAAAAAAGTGGTGAGAATAACCAACCAAAGGCTGATTCCATCAATGGCAAGGGAATAATGGATACCCAATGATTTTACCCAGGGCACCGGTCCTTCTTGTAATTGAAAGGTAAACGCGCCCTCGGTCAAAGGCGCCGTCGCGTCAAAATTAAGGAGAATCCCGAGACTTAGCGCAGCGGTAATAAGCGAAATAACCAAGGCTAAATTTCTGTGAACGCCTGATTGCAGTTTGGGAACAAAGGTCAGAGCCAGCGCTCCCAAAAGAGGGAAAAACGTAACCATAGTTAGCCAAGGAACGCCACCGGAGGGCATCAAAGTAGCGGCTAGTAAACTTATAGAATTAAACATTTACAGACCCAATCGCAATAAGACATAAAACAACGGCGAGGATGATATAGGTTGCATAACGTTGAACGTTCCCGCTTTGAAGATTTCTCAAAACACGGCCAATCGATTCCCCGACTCGACCGACAAAATTCACTGCATTGTCGACCACGAATTGGTCAAACACGTAGGCAATTTTACCGACCAAAATCGAGCCAGAAACGAAGAGAAAATCGTAAAATTCATCAACTTTATATTTGGCCATTAAGGTGCGATGGACCGTTCCAAAACGTTGTTTGACACGTCTGGCGATATTTGGATTCACGACATAGGCGAAATAGGCAGCCGAAATTCCAGCCAGTCCCACAAGCACACTTACACCCGTTGCGATCGTTTCTTGGGTAGCCGCGTGAGATCCGAATCGATTCACAATGCGAAACTTGTCGCTCGTCTCAAACACAGGAGCAAGCCAATGCTCGAATCCCAACATCCAATGCGGATCGTGGAACCAATGAGAAATAAAATGCGGCCATCCACCCCATCCGCCGATGAGTGCGAGTCCTGCCAACACAACAAGGGGCAAGGTCATCGAGATAGGCGATTCATGCAGATGAGATTTTGTTTCTTCATCTCCGCGAAACTCGCCCCAAAAGGTCATAAAGTAGAGTCTAAACATGTAGAAAGCGGTTAGACCTGCGGTGATAAGTCCGAGTGCAAAAGCGATGATAAACGCGATGGGCACCCATCCTTGAGTCGTTAAGGCAGCGCCGCTTTGGACAGGAGCTGCAACCATTTCGGTCAGGAAAATCATTTTGGGCGTGACACCTTCAACAGCAAACACGTGCGTGTTGGAAAGCGCTCCCCAGAGGATGAGATCCTTTGAAAAGAATCCAGCCAAAAGAGGAAACCCGGAAATCGCCAAACAAGAAATCGCGAAGGTGATGTGGGTAATCGGCATGAATTTCCGCAAACCGCCCATCTTGGTAATCTCTTGCTCACCTCCCATGGAGTGAATCACAGATCCCGAGCCGAGGAATAAACACGCCTTAAAAAAGGCGTGGGTCATCAAGTGGAAAATAGCGCCCGTAAACGAGCCCACACCAATGGCGATAAACATGTATCCCAACTGGCTAACTGTCGAATAGGCGAGGACTTTCTTTATATCCGTTTGTACGAGCGCAATGGTGGCCGCGAAAAATGCGGTGCATGCACCCACGAGTGCGATAACACCCATCGCGACAGGAGAAAGAGTAACGACGCCATTGAGACGTGCCAGTAAGTATACGCCCGATGTAACCATCGTCGCGGCGTGAATCAACGCGGAGACTGGCGTTGGACCTGCCATCGCATCGGGAAGCCAGGTATAGAGCGGGATTTGAGCGCTTTTTCCGGTACATCCGATAAAAATCAAAATAACGGCTGCCGTCGCTACGCCGTGAAGCGCTAAGGCTGATGTTGTTGAAGAGGCCATATGGGCAATTTCGACGTAGTCAAACGTTCCCGTTTCCCAGAACAAAAGAAAGAGACCGAGGATGAAGGCGAAATCGCCAACACGGTTAACAATGAACGCCTTTTGGCCCGCTTTGGCTTTCTCATCGTCGGTAAACCAAAATCCGATAAGGAGATAACTACATGCACCAACGCCTTCCCATCCAATGAAAGTCACGATCATATTTTTACCCAAAATGAGTAAAAGCATCGCGAAAATAAAGAAATTTAAATACGAGAAGAACTTCCATTCACCGGGATCATCGTGCATGTATCCTGCGGAATAGAGGTGAATGAGAAACCCTACCCCGGTTACGATGAGCACCATTATCGCCGATAAATGATCGATCATAAACGCAATATCAATGCCCATTGAACCTGCGTAGATCCATTTATAGGCAACGTAGGTTAGCCGTTCTGCTTTTGATGTGTACAGAGCGTGTACGGATTGCAACGCAAAGAAAAAGGAAAGTGCAAGAGCAGCACTACCAATTTTGGGCGCCCAACTTTTCGGAAGCTTTGAGCCAAAAACACCGTTAATTATTCCTCCAATAAGAGGAATAAGTACGATAAGACCAAGAGTGTTAAAATCGTTTATATTCATAATTTAGAATTTTAGCTCAGAGACATCGTCCACATCGACACGACGGAAATGTCGGAAAATATGAATAATTAACGCCAAACCGACAGCCGCCTCGGCAGCTGCAACAGCCATTATAAAAAAGGAAAAAACATGCCCATCTAAATCGGCACGGTACTTACTGAACGCAATAAAGGTTAAATTCACAGCATTTAACATGAGTTCAATGCTCATGAATAAGGTGATCGCGTTCCGGCGGAACAACACGCCAAAGATGCCAATTGAAAAAATCACAGCGGCAATAAGTAAATAATGTTCAAGAGTAGGCACTAACATAATCTCTCCTACAGTCTTTTCTTAGCGATAATCACGGCACCAACAATGGCGGCCAGAAGAAGAATCGCGGTAAGTTCAAAAGGGATAACAAAACGGTTCACTAATAACACACTCACACTTTCGGCTGTTCCGAAATTGATCTTCGTTGCTTTGCTGGATTGACCAAGTTTGGGAAGCGGGCTTCCTCGATGATCGAGTCCCTTAAAAACAGGCGGAAGTTTGGGCTTTACACGTTGATCGCGAGGAAATTTTGCATCCAAGTCGGTGTAATCTCCCGCATCAATTCTTGAAAGTTGAGCATGATAAGATTTTTGTAACGCATCTTCGCTGAAATCGGCGGCCAGGTGTCCGACTTTAGATTGAATTGCGGGTCGAAAAAGATGGGGATCGTTTGCGTCTTTCATGTTCTGAACATGTTCGGCACGCGCTTTTTGAATCGCCTCGTGATCAAACATGCCAGAGATTTGGAAGGCCACCATTCCGCAGAAAGACGCGGCTGCGACCACCGCGAGAACTTGATGGACACTCGTGATCTTTACCTGTTCGAGCTCATGGTCTTTTAAATTTAAAAGCATGATGATGAACATAAAGAGGACCATAATCGCGCCCCCGTATACCAAAATCTGAATCACCGCCATGAAATGGGCACTTAAGAGTACGTATAACCCGGCAAAGAAAAAGAAATCGACGATCAACGCGAGTGCACTCATCAGCGGGTTGCGCATAAACACAACGCAACCGCTAGTGACGAGGGCGCCAAATGCGAAGACATAAAATAGGATCGTTTCGGGACTCATTCAACATCCAGAAGACTATAGGTGCCACCTCGACCAAAACTCAGAGGCGAGCAATGTTATTCGTTGAGAACAGGCCATCGCTGCGGCTAGATAACCCATTTTTATTGGGTCGGCAAGGCTGGCAACTCCGAAGAAAGATTTTCCTCTATTTTCCTAACACTCCCATCGTGATCGATGTCTTTCGAATCGAGGTCGTGCGTTGAAAAACGATCGTTGTTCGCTTTCCGATACCAATATTACCTGCTTTCCAGGCCAAATCTCGTCGTGAACGAATCTGTTTTCCTCCCAAAGACAGAATAATGTCGCCTGGGCGGAGTCCTGCGCGATCGGACGGACCTCCTTTCTCGACCTTTCGTACTAATGCTCCCCCTTCTTTGCGTAATCTGACTCTCCTACCCAACGCTTCGGGGACCTCGCCGGCGATAATGCCCAAACTTGATCGCCTTAGAGCTCCGCCTTTTTTTAATCTCGGCAAGATTTCGAGAATCATTTTTGTCGGGATGGCAAA
>JALSKP010000850.1 GCA_026988815.1 Myxococcales bacterium
GAATGGTCAGAGGGCCGATTTTTCAATGTTGCTCCAGAGTCGTATTTCTAGCCTCCCCAAAGATGCACGTGATTACCTGAGAACCATCGCGGTATCTGGGCAGCCGATTTCTCGAGAAAATGTCCGTTCGATCACAAGAGTACGTAGTGATGAGCAGTCGATCGTTTCCCAACTTCGAAATGTTCGATTGATTCGCCTCATCGTAGTGGATGGTGTCCGTTGTTTGGAATTGTATCACAAACGGATTCGAGAAAACGTTCTTGGAGAGTTGAGCCCAAACGAAATCGTCGCCCAAAATCTCGCGCTCGCAGAAATTCTCAGCGAAAACACGACCCAATATGATCGTATTGCTCGCCATTATTTGGCCGCTGAGCAGCCCACTCGAGCCGCGAATTTTTACTTACTCGCGTCGAAAAACTTCCTGGAAGGTTTTGCCTATGAAGCCTCGCTTGAATCAATGGAACTTGCTCTTGAAGCGGGTGATTGGGGAAACGAAGACGAACTGAAATTGGGCATCCAGCAGGGAAATATACTCGCATCTATGGGTCGCGGATCTGCGGCCGCCGAACAGTATTTATATTGTTCCCAATTCGCGATGGGTTTGGAATCTATCGATCTTCGACGACGCGCTTTTGAGCAGCTTTTGCGAAGCGGCCACAGCGAAAGAGGCATTGCGATTCTGAGAGATATTATGGCCGAACTCGATTTCAAAGTTTCCAGCTTTTCTCAGTCCTTTAATTTTGCAATTTTAAAACTCTATCTCACGCGTCCCAAAACACCTTCCCTTCCAAAGGAACAGTCCGATTTTGATGCTCTACGCATCGAAACGGTATGGACGGCAGCGAATATTTTGTCCGTCATCGATGTCAAACTCGGACTTTATTTCCAACTGTTGAACCATCACTTGAGTTTAAAACTCGGAACGCCGACCCAAGTTGCCCGTACCCTAGCTCTAAGCGCGGTCCACGATGCCGTTGAGGCAAAAACGCGGAAAAATGCCGCCGAACAACTCAGACTCGCCAACGACATTCTTCGAAAAGATAAAGATGCCGATAATTACGACTTTGATTGGCAAGAATTTGCCCTCGGTTTGACCGCCTACATGGCGTCCGAATTCACGGAGGCCAATCGCATTTTCAAGCATGTTTCGAATTCGATGAGCGTCTCGGCGTTTCCCTGGGAAAGAGAAATTGTCTATATTTATCAAACCTATTGTTTGTTAATGACCGCCGAATTTAAGCAGTATAGATCGCTCTATCCTAAGCTCGTCGACTCCCCGATCCAAAGAGACGATAAACTGCAAGCGCGCTCGGCTATCATCTGGAGATATATCGTCCACCTGGCCGATGATCAGCCGGAAAAAGCGTTACAGGAGCTTCAAGAAATCGAAGCGAGTTGGAAGGGTATGGAGCGTTATCATGTCCAGCAATTCTGGCACCTTCAAGGTATGATCAACACCTATCTTTACCAAGGAGAGCCGCAAAAAGCGCACCTCCTGTTGAACCGAAGTTGGAAACAAAGCGTCAAGGGATTCATCCTGCGCACCCAATTGGGTCGAATCATTGCGATCGATCTGAAAATACGCATCAGCCTGGCGCTTTGCATACAAACCAAGCAAAAGCCAAAGGTGGAAAAGTTCATAAAAAAGCTTAATAAAGAAAACCTTCCCTACGCGAAGGTATTAGCCAACCTTCATCTGGCCCAACTTGCAATCTTTAACGAGGATACTCAACGGGCGGCTCAACTCTTCGCCGAAGCCGAATCGCTGGCCTCCCAAGAGGGCTTGGCGCTTTTCTCCATTATCGCAAGGATTGGAGGATCAAAGTTATTGCAAAGCGACGAAGAGGTGGTTCAAAGAAATTATGAAAGTCTTCGAAAAAAAGGCTTGAAGACTCCCGAAAAATTCATTCAAATATACCTTCCTATCCAGAGAAGGTAAAATCAGAATGAAAAAAGTGCTTGTATGCGGTGGGGGCATTGCCGGTTTAACAGCTGCCCACGAACTCATTAAACGAGGGTTCGATGTAAAAATCTTAGAACGAAGGGACCAAGTTGGTGGAAAAGCACGAAGTATAAACGTGCCTGATAGTGAAGGCTCAACCGGAAATCCGCTTCCGGGAGAACATGGCTTTCGCTTCTTTCCTGGTTTCTACAAACATCTTGACGAAACAATGGCCAGTATTCCTTACAAAGATAACAAGCGCGGCGTGCTTGATAATCTTGTTCCAACAAGTGAGATGCTCTTTTCCCGTGCATTCGCGCAAGACATCGAACTCCCAAGTGAGCCTCCTGAAAACGTTCGCGAATTCCTCTCTTTTTTTAGAGCCTTTACCCAAACACTTGGGATCTCTTTATTAGAAACGTTGCATTTTGGCCGCCGTATGTTGTCATTTTTGTCGAGCTGCGAGGAACGTCGCGATGCCGAACTTGATAATATTTCATGGTGGAATTTTATCGGCGCCCAAACGCGATCCGAGGGCTACCGACGCTTTCTGGGACAAGGGGTCACGCGTTCGCTGGTTGCAATGAAAGCCGAGGTGAGTTCAACAAGAACCATTGGCGCGATCTATTTTCAAATGGTCTCCCATCTCATCAATCCCGTCTCCGATGTCGATCGTCTCTTAAATGGACCGACCAACGATGTATGGATCAACCCCTGGAAAGAACATCTATTGGATCTTGGGGTCGCTTTCGAGCAACCCTGGACGATCAACAAACTGCTCCTCAAAGACGGAAAGTTGGACGGAATCAGAGCTAAAAAAGAGGGCAAGGGAAGAAATAAGACCTTCAAAGCCGACTATTATGTTTTGTCCCTTCCCCTAGAAAGCATACTTGAACTATGCACCCCAGCGATTAACGAAAGCGTGCCAGCACTCGCCGCGTTAAAGAATCTAAAGACGGAGTGGATGAATGGCATCCAGTTTTTCTTTGACGCCGATATCGAGATGTCAAAAGGACACGGGTTATTTTTAGATTCTCCGTGGGCTTTAACCTCGATTTCGCAGGCTCAATTCTGGAAAGAACCCATGTCCAAATACGGAGATGGAAATTGCAAGGGACTTCTCTCTATTGTGATTTCGGACTGGAAAACGCCTGGTGTCCTTTATGGGCGTCCGGCGGAGAAATGTTCAGCGGAAGAAATTAAAGAAGAAGTATGGGAACAACTTTTACGTCATCTTGACGCGCCCTTTCGAAAACAACTGGTTGAGGCGACCTTACTCGATTGGTTTTTGGATCCCGCGATCGTGCATCCCAATCCACACGAAAGTGTCAATTTGGAGCCTCTTCTCATCAATACCGTCGCGTCCTGGAAAGACCGGCCTACGAGTGATGTGGGTATTGCCAACGCCTTCCTCGCTTCTGACTTCGTCCGAACCCACACGGATCTGGCGACGATGGAAAGTGCAAATGAAGCTGCAAAAAGAGCAGTCAATGAAATACTTAAACGTGAAGGGATCTTTGATCGTACCAACATCATGAAAATGAAAGAATGGAAAGCGATGGATCCATTGAAGCGCATCGATAAATATCGATTTCGCAAAGGCAAGAAAAATTTGTTCTCCTAAACAAACCCTCTTTTCCATTTTCTAAATTTCTATTGTCTTCCTTTTTCATTCATGGGAAAGGAAGACATGGAACTATTACACTTAATAAAAATTCCCGGAATCTTAGTTACAATTACTTTTGTACTCTGGGTTCTTGTCAACATGAAGACTTCCAGACCGGATGGAAAATTTATTAAAAAATTACATCCTTACCGTAAAATCATGCTTTATATCATGCCGACACGGAACGAATCGGTTGTCTATTTTGAAGAATATATTGATGCCCAACCCCTATTAGATTACTTGGGAAAAGCAGAGAAATATTTTGATGTGGATTTTACCCACGCCATCGTCGCTGCATGTGGCCTGGGTTTTGTAGAAAATCCAGCCATGAACCAATTCGTTGCGGGATACCGCATGTACCAGCGCAACGAGGTCTTTTTATCCTTTGCGATGAAACGAAAACAAAAAGACAACAAAGCCAAACTCTCAACTGTTAAACAGGAACTGAAACCAGGAATGAATTTTCGGGAATTTTGCGAAGAAGTAAATGCGAAGATCAACAAAGAAAGATCGGGAGAGCGAACCTACGCCGATAAAGAGTTTGACCTCTTCAACATGATTCCTCGCCCGCTTTACTTTCGTGCCCAAAAACTCTTTCGACAACTCGATTATTGGAACATCTTACCCGCTTCCTTCATCGAAAACGATCCGCTGTATACGAGCATGTTCATCGCCAATCTTGGCAGCCTTGATATGGGAGCAGGCTTTCATCATTTATATGAGTGGGGAACCTGTCCCCTCTTTATGATGGTTGGAAAAATTGAGGAACGTGTCGTTGCACAAGACGGTGAAATGGTAATTAAAAAAATGATCCCGATTCGTTTTACCTACGACGAAAGAATCGATGATGGCTTAACGGCAAGTTACGGCATCCGAACCTTTAAAGAATGCTTGGAAACGCCGGAGCAAACCTTGGGGTGTTTATCTGAGGACGAATCAGATTACTACGATTTGTCTATCCCAAGGTCTGAACGATAACACGTTCTATTTGATTAAAAGTGAATAACTGAATGCCGATTTAGCACTTACCGAAACGTAATAGATACCAGGTTTTAGTTTCTGGGTTTTCATCGTCAAACGTTGCGCTTTGGTCCGATTCTGAAGAATTGACTTACCAACAGTATCGGAGAGGGTTAGGCGCGCTTCCTTTTTGGATTTGATGTTCAAACTCAGTTTTACTTCCCTCTCTTTTTCGAGCCGAAAATAATACCAATCGACCGCATCGCCAGGTGGACGAATATTATCCTTGATCGTTTTTCCGAGCGCTACGGCTCGTGCTTGCATTCTACTTCCATCAGAATCTCGTGCATTCGAGAACGCAGTCGAAGAGATGAGAAGAAGAATAAGAGTTGTTGCAATACTAATGCGATTTTTCATAACGTTTTCACCTTAACTCTTATGACTTCAAGAGTAAAAAGATATTCAAATTTGAAGCATTGTTTTTAAAAATAGATAAGAAATGAAACGCTAAGACTAAATAAATGGACCTTGGAGATGAGCACTGATCACTTTTTTTTTCCTTAAAACCTAACTGTCCCTTCCTTGAGGCCGATCCTCGCCAAAGTGCCAGAAAACTTGAATCTTCAGATTCTTTATCTCAGAATAAAGAACGCAACGAATTTAGGACCAAGGACGGACCATACGACGACACCCACTCAGCACAATCTCGATGAGCACTTATTCCGAGTGAGAAAAAGGACCTTGCCGAAGGTCGCAATCGGGGCGTGTTTCTTTTTCCACGACTGAAAGAGATCCATTCCAACGAAAGAGAGAAAGCAGACTTTTTGATCGCGAAGGGCGATAACAAGATCGCCAAGATCACCCCATCGTTACCCAACTTCAAGAATATTTTTCAGGGGAACGAAAGGTCTTCGAACTTGAAATCGAACTCACGGGGACCACATTCCAAAAATCGGTCTACCAACAACTGCTTCGGTATTCCCTACGGAGAAACCCTTTCTTATGCAGAAATCGGGAGACGTATGGGAAACCCCGATTTAAGTCGAGCAGTTGGAAATGCAAACAGCCACAATCTGGTCGCGATTCTTTGTCCCTGTCACCGCATTATTGGCAGTGATGGATCCTTACGAGGCTTTGCCGGAACGCCGATCCAGAAAAAACAGCTTCATCTTGAGTATCGCCATACAACCACTCAATTAGATCTGCTCGGCTTTTAAAGCTTTGAAGAGAATCTATTTTTTGACACATCTGAGCTAACTCTTTCACGAAATTATACTTGAACCATCTCAAGGCTTAACTATAGTCACATCTGTTAAGCTGTTTATAATATTTTACGTCCATCAAAAGAGGCAATTCATGAGAGAAATCAGCTCGTTAAAGTGGATCTCGCTATGCGCAATTTTAAGTTCCGCAAGTGCGTGTGATCCAGGGATCGACATCGATCCAGAACCCAGCACTGACACCGTCATTGCAGTTTACAATCCCGACGCAAGAACGGTACCTCTGCCCAATACGGCGGCCCTTGAGCCTGA